>PUKM01000004.1 GCA_003552325.1 Natrialbaceae archaeon
GCCGATAGTGACTCCATCCCTCCAGCACTCGAGCACTGTGTCAGCACCCTCGAGGGCTTTTATGCAGCGGTTATCGACCGCCCGGAGGGACAGTACCTGATCGCCGACCACGCACGTTCGATCCCGCTCTGGTACGACGCCGCGGGAACGGTCGTCAGTGACCGAGGGTGGGTTGTCCGGGACGCAATCGACGCCCCTCGAGCACGGCTCACGGAACGGGAGTTCCACCTGACGCGGTACGTGACGGGACCCGACACGATCTGGGATGGCGTGTTTGCCGTCCAGCCGGGTGAACTCGTCCGGATCGATGGGGATGAGCGCCGGACCAGCACGTACTGGCGCTACTGGCCGACGGGGCCGCAGTCGACAGGCGAAAACCACGAGTCAGCACAGTCTCTGTCGGCGCTTCGAACCGCGCTCGAGACGGCCCTCGAGCGCCTCGAGCGAGTGGCCGGTGATCGACCGATTGTCCTTCCGTTGTCCGGCGGATACGACTCCCGGCTGCTCGCGGCTGCGTTGGTCGACCGTGGCCGGGAGGTGATCGCGTTCACATTCGGGCAGCCGGGACATCCGGACGTGGCAGTGAGTCGAGCCGTCGCCTCGGACCTTGGAATCCGCCTGGAACACTACCCGTACGATCAGGAACGCTGGCAGGCATGGTATCACGGAGAGGCCTGCACCAGCTACCGGGAGTGGGCCTTCGGCGGCGACGCCCTCCCGTTTCTCGCGGAGTGGCCCGCGGTACACGGCCTGCTCGAGGCTGGACGGCTCCCGAGGGACGCCCTCTACTGCCCCGGTCACACCGTGGCGACACCGAGCGAACGCCTGCCGCAATTTCGCGGGGAGACGACGGCACCGCCCGACAGCGTCGTGGGGTGTGGCGTTGGCGACACGGAGGCTATCATCGAACCCACACGAGACGCACTGCTCGAGTACGTCCTCGAGACCCACTACTCCCTGTGGCCGAGGGCCGCCTTCGACGACATACGTGACCGGGTCAGCGCTCAGCTATTCGACCACGACCACGACAGCCCCGTGGACACCCCGACGCAGTTGGCAGCCGCCTACGAACACTGGGAGTGGCGCGGGCGGATGTCGACGTTTACCAACGGCGACCTCCGAGTGTACGAGGATGCAGGCCTCGAGTGGTGGCTTCCCCTCTGGGACCCGGCGTACGTCCGTGGCTGGCAACGAGTCCCGCTCGCTGCGCGACGGAACAAGGGCCTCCACGCGGCCCTCGCCGTCGATACGTACCAGCGGATTGCCGGAATCAGTCGCGACCGAGCGGCCCGAATAGACCGTACGCTCGAGCCCCACGACCGTCTCCTCTCACGGCTCCGGTATAGCCCGGAGATGCAGTGGATCGGTGCATCGAGCGCCGCCCCGGGAGACCAACACCGGTCGCCGGGATGGGAACCACCGTTTCTCACCCCACCGGCACACTGGTCGCTCGAGGCACACCCGCTCGCGTGGGGTGGAACCCTGACCCCCGAACTCCGCGCCGACTGTGCTGACCGATCACTCTATGCACTCAGGACGCTCGGGGAAACGGGCTATCTGGATCTCGAGACGGCGACGTCACTCCCCGAGGAGCCGACGCTCGAGGCGCTCGTCGACGACTCCGCGTGAAAACTGGCTTTATTACCACACCCCTCTGATTCATCCTCGTCCCCGCCGTCGCTTTCGTCGTCACCGGCTGACTCGATCACAATCTCGAGAACGGCTTCGTCCCACTCTGTACCCGCGTAGAGTCCACCATCCCTACCAGAACGTCCCTACGAGTGCCACAGCGCTAATGCCTGGGATGAAGATGATCGGGTAGGTAACGCGCTTTGGGCCCTGACCTGTGTGAGACTCCGCTGCATCGGATTGGCCACGGATTACCAGCGAATACCGGTACCGCCCGCTCGTGAACCAGCACACTTACTCGCCACCGCAAGACAGGTCGCGTATGTCACGTGCTGCACAACTCGAGGCCGTGGGGACCGTCGTCATGGCCGCGTTCGTGATCGCCCTCCCGATGGGTGCGCTCTTTGGGATCTACGTCGAGGGGTTCTTGCTGCCCTGGTGGCTGAGCCTGCTCGCCCTTACGCCGGGGACGATCCTCGGATACATCGCGACAACGGATGCGCGGCTGAGCGGAACACACCTCTGGCGGTTCGGCGTTGCCCACTGGCTGACCGCGGTCGTGCTCTGGCAAGGACTGGCTATCGAGACGCCCGGACAGGAATCGTTGGCACTCGGGGCCTGGATGGGTGCAGCCGGAATCGGTGTGCTCGCGGCCACTGCTGACTGGTGGCTGGGTCGATGGCAAAACAAGCAGTAATCTCGGTCAGGCGCCGCCTCGAGCGGGCCTTTCGCTCACCCGAGGCCGTAATCTGCCAGCGAGTGGTAGTGTTTCCACGCCGCAACGACTTCGTCGAGTCGGAACTCGAGGGTGCCGTCTGCGAGCTCGAGTGTTACCATGTCATCGTGTACTTCGGTATCGTGCAGATGGAGTTCGAGCGGCTGGTCAAACTCCGTGACCGTGACCATGACTTCGCCGTTCTCCTCGAGTTTCGACTGCAGGGTAGCTGCGTCCATCTCCATCTGAAGGTCGTTCCTCCATACACATTACTGTTCGTATCGGTTCATCGTCACTCGATTGGCCGCTCCTCGAGGCCGTCGGTGAGCACCAGCACGTACCGGGTGAGTGATCGATGGACTCGACGTTCGAAGGCGGCCTCGAGCGACCATCCTGCTTCGAGTGCCTCCGTGCGCCAGTGTCTGTCGGCGACGACGACCGCACGGTCAGCGACTCGTCTGGCCTCAGCCAGCGCGCCGGAGACGAGTTCCTCGAGGCGGTGGGTTTCGACCTTCGATTGGCGACCGTAGGGGGCATCGAAGACGACGGCGTCGACGGCGTTCGACCGAAGCGGCAGGCGGGGGCCGTCCCCGCGGGCGACGTGCCAGGCTCCGCGTGAAACGCCTGTTGGGGACGGTGAATCGACCGCGAGAAAGTGTTCGAGGTTGGTCCGCGTTCCGTCGACCATCTTCGCCTGGGCGTCGGTGCCGATGACGTCAGCGCCGAGCAATCCGGCCTCGACGAGCACGCCCCCAGTGCCACACATCGGGTCGAGGACGGTTCGACCGGGCTCGGCTCCGGCGAGGTTTGCGACGGCGCGTGCCAGTAATGTATCCATACTTCCCGGCTGAAAGAACGGCTTATCCGTTGGTGCCCGACTGCCAAAGTCCCGGACGCTTTCTGCCTCGAGCCAGCCGATGGCACAGACGTCGGCGTGATCGCCGTCGCCATCGATCTCGCCCGACGAAAACGCCGCCCGAAGGACGTGATCCGGTTCCTCGAGGTCGACGGAAAATCCCCGGTCGACGAGCACGCCCCCGAGTTCGCGTTCGACCTGTGTCGTCGAGACGCCGGTCGACCCGTGGATATCAGTCGCCCGAACGGCGACGCTTCCCGTCCGGTCGATTCGAGCGGCCTCGAGCAGGATTCGGGCACTCTCGAGGGAGGCGTCGGTTCGCCCGAGGAGCGTGCTCGCGGCGTGGGTGTACGCGAGTCCGCGGACCTTCGCGGGGTCGATCGCGTTCGCGAGTGCCAGGCCGGGGGCGATCGGCCGAACACCCGTTGCGGCCTGCCGGCTCTCACAGCGGGCAAAGGCGTCGTCTTCGCCGCCGAGTTCGAGGAAGTACACGCTTTCGAAGACGCGGTGAACGAGCAATGAGCCTACCGCTTTCGAGTCGGTTGCTGTCGATCGTTTTGGTGTGACCCATGGGCCCCTTCGTCCTGTTACCCGAGGGGTGTGTCAATCATCAGCCGTTTCGATCGACCCCTCGAGCACTCCTGGAGGCGTCGGGACGGTTCCGTCCGCGTTCCAGCCCCGTTCGTCGTAGTAGGTCTCGAGTGCGTCCTCGAACCCGGGGAGTTCGTAGGGCAAGGTATCGTCCCCCCGATCCATGCCTCGCTGGTTGTTGAAGTGACGCTCCATACTGACGACCTCGCCGCCGATCGCCAGCAGGTCGTCGTAGGCCGCATCGAGCAGGGTCTCGAGTCGCTCGGGCGTGACGAAATCAAGGGAGAATTTACACAACACCGCGCTGTCTTTGATCACGTTCAGGTTCTCCTTTTCGACGATCTTCGGCGGCTTGTCCTCGAGTCCCCGCTTGTCGAGGGCCTGTTCGTCGCCGACCAGTGGATACTCGAGGGCGTAAAACTCGGCGTACATGTGGTCTGCCCCCCGGTTCGACGTGGCGAATGCGAGTCCTTGACCGTTGAGCGTTCGCCCGTCGTGGGCGGGGAACTCCATGCCTTTGGCCGTCCAATTGTCGACGCCGAGGTCGTCGTGACACCGGTCGATGCCCTCCGCGAGGGTGTCACCGATCCCTTCCCGATGGGCGATTTTCTCGACCGTCTCGAGAACGAGGTCGACGTCGCCGAAGGCGTCCTGACTGGCGAGATAGGCGGCGACGGTGTCGCCACAGGAGATGGTGTCCATCCCGAGTTCGTCACAGCGCTTGTTCGCCTGCATGACGTCTACGATGTCGTCGACGCCGGCGTTCGAGCCGAATGCCATCACGGTCTCGTACTCCGGTCCTTCGGTTTCGAGGCCTGACTCCTCATCACGCGTGGGAAGTTTGCACGCGAAGGCACAGGCCGAGCAGGTCCCCTTTTTGTACTTCTTTTCCTCGACACGGTCACCGCTGATGCCGGAGGCACCCTCGAACGACAGCTCCGTAAAATAGTGTGTCGGCAGGGCTTCGACGGCGTTTGCGAACTCCGTCATCGAACTGGTCCCCTGGCGTTTCATGATGTGGTCGGACTGGGCCGCCTCGCGGTGGACGTCCATCTGTAATGGTGGAATCTCCACGTCTGCCGTCGCGTCGCCGTCGAACGTGATAGCTTTGACACCTTTCGACCCGAGGACGGCGCCGAGACCCCCACGACCGAACGCGCGTTCTCGCGATGTCATGATCGACGCGAAACGTACCTGATTCTCGCCTGCGGGGCCGATCGTCACGGTATGATCCGCGGATAGCCCGTGTTCGTCCTCGATGTACGCACAGGTTTCGGATGTTTCGGCTCCCTCGAGCTCCGGGACGGCTTCGAACGTCACGTCGTCGTCGGTGATGTGGACGATGACGAGGTCGTTGCTCTCGCCGACAAGTTCGATTGCTCCATACCCCGTGGCGGTCGCGTTGCGCGAGAGAAATCCACCGGCGTTCGATGACAGCAGGCCGTCGGTCAACGGGGAAATGGCCGTTGCGGACATCCGGCCCGTAAAGCTCATTTGTGAGTGCTGGAACGGGCCCGTCGCGAAGTAGAGGCGATTGTCCGGGCCCAGTGGATCGGCGTCGAACGGAA
>PUKM01000092.1 GCA_003552325.1 Natrialbaceae archaeon
ACGCCTTCGATCCCGTAGGCGTCTGCCTTCTGGGCGATCGTTGCACTCGCCGTCTGTCGCTCGCGTGGGACGGAGATGGCGTATCCGTTGTTCTGACAGAAAAAGACGGTTGGGGCTTCGAAGACGCCCACAAAGTTACACGCCTCGTGAAAGTCCCCCTCGCTCGTCGCTCCGTCTCCGAGACTGGCCATCGCGACGCAGTCGTCGTCCTTGTAACTGGCCGCCATACCAATGCCCACAGCGTGGGGAAGCTGCGTGGCGATCGGGATCGTGATTGGGAAGGTCCGGAGCGTCTCGGGATCCTGTCGGTCGACGTAGTTGCCCCGTCCCATCAAGTGACGCAGAATTTCGGCGAGCGGGAGGTCCCGCGTGAGATACATTGCGTGGTCCCGATAGGTTGGAAACAGGTAATCGTCCGCTGAGAGTGCCATCGCCGCCCCAACCTGGGCGGCCTCCTGGCCTTCCATCGGTGCATAGGTCCCGATTCGGCCCTGGCCGTGGAGGGAGATGGCTTTTTTATCGAAGACCCGCGCGAGTACCTGGGTCTCATACAGCTCGAGTAGTTCGACGTCTGCGTCTACAGTGGGGGACTGCCCCTCTACGTCGTCGTCCGCTGCTGGTAACACCCGAACGATGTCGTCGACGTGGCTGGCCATGGGATTATGAGTCACCAACGTTCTATCGCGAAAGACACCATACTGCCCTATAAATCATGCCCTTTAGAGAGTTTTACCGATGTTCTATCAGCACACTACATAACCACACCCCTATTTCGTTAGCTAGCCATGTCCTTCTCCCCGGTACGCTGACGATTCATCGGCGCACCCCACCTCGGACCGCCGGTTCCCCAACAGTTAGGAGTGCGGCCCGCCGTATCCCGGCACATGTCCACATGGATCAGTAACGTATTCACCAGTGATCACGGCTGGAACCACCTCGAGGACCTCGTCGACATCGGGAACCGACTCGCCGGGACGCCCGGTGAGCGCGAAGGGGCTGCGTTGACACGCGATGCCCTCGAGGCAGCCGGTGCGAGGGACGCCCGGATCGAATCGTTCCCCATACAGGGGTGGGAACGAGGCGACAGCGAGGTTCGCGCCGTCGACACCGACCTGACGCTCGACTGTATCGCGCTTCCCCGAAGTCCGTCTTCGTCGGCGACGGCGGAACTCGTGGACCTCGGCTACGGGCTCCCCGAGGATTTCGAAGACGCCGACCTTGAGGGTGCCGTCGTGATGGTTCGGAGCGACATTCCGAGCTACTACGACCGGTACGTCCATCGTCGCGAGAAGTACTACCACGCCGTAACGAACGGCGCCGCGGCGTTCATCTACCGCAACCACGTCGAAGGGTGTCTCCCCCCAACGGGCAGCGTTGGGACCGCCGACGACCCAATTGGGGACATCCCCGCAGTCGGTGTCTCGAGCGAGGTCGGCGCTCGGCTGGCCAGACGGTTCGAGGGTGAAGAAATCAGTGTCGACGTCGAGGCCACCATCGGCGACGCGGAGAGTCAGAACGTCCACGCCGAACTCGGCCCCGACACTGACGAACGCGTTCTCGTCACCAGCCACGTCGATGCCCACGATATCGCCGAGGGTGCGATGGACAACGGGGCGGGGACGGCGATGGTCGTCGAACTCGCCCACGCCCTCGCCGAGCGTGAGGACGAACTCGGGATCCGCGTCGAGTTCGTCGCCTATGGGGCCGAGGAGGTCGGCCTCGTTGGCTCGAGTGTCCACGCCGAGGAGGCGGCTCACGACGAGATCAAGGCGATCGTCAACAACGACGGCGTCGTCCGCGGGCGGACCCTCGCCTTCACCACACACGGGTTCGACGGGCTCGAGACGGCCGTAAACGAGATCGCAGATCAGTTCGATCACCCGGTCGAGACGATTCCCCGACTTGGCCCCCACAGTGACCATTGGCCGTTCACCCAGTGGGGCGTCCCCGGCTACCACGTCATGAGCACGTCCGACGAAGTCGGCCGAGGGTGGGGCCATACCTTCGCCGACACGCTGGATAAGATCGAAAAACGGAACCTTCGCGAGCAGGCAATCCTCCTTACCGAACTGATCGTTCACCTCACGAGCGACGACGTGTCGACCGAACACAAATCGACCGACGAACTCATCACGATGCTCGAGGACCAGGACCTCGCCGAAGGGATGCGGATCATCGGTGACTGGCCATACGACGCCTAGTGCTGCTTGCCGTGTCGACTGAGTCATTGGAGCACCCATTCCAGCCGGCTTCGATCGGTCACTGTAGGCGCTGGCGGCGGGGACCACACCTGCACAGATTCACACACTGATCGGTAACACGGCTGGCGATCAGGTGAAAATAGCGTCCAGTGACGCCCCTATCGCGGACGGAACCGCACGCTTTTGGTCCGGCGGGAAAATCGTCGCGTATGGACGACGGGTGGTACCTCGAGGCGGAAGCAACAGTTGGGCTCCTTACCGCGACGGGGTCGCCGAGGACGTCATACCGACCGCTCCCTTCGCATGCTCCCGCAGACGGAGACGCATCGGGGGCGGCAGAAACCACACGGGCGACGCTCGAGCGGCTGGTCGAAGCCGATGAGAGCGCCGTCACTGCACTCGTCGATGATCTCTCCGAGATCACCGCGGACCAACCAGACCTCCTCGTTGTCGTCGGCGACATGGCGCTCATCGAGGGCACTCGCCGTGGCCTCGGGGAGACACCAATCCTCCCAGTGGAGACGACACCGTCGCTGCAAGGTGTCGCCGTCACGGACCTCGAGGCAGCCATCCAGGCCCTCGAAACGGGATCGGGGCGAATCCGTCACCAACCGACGCTGAGCGTCGAGAGCGAGACGGCATCGGCGCGGGCCGTCTTCGACGTGACGGTGGTCACGAGTGAACCAGCGCGGATTTCCGAATTCTGCCTCCAGAGTCGCGGACGGACAGTCGCCCAATTTCGTGCCGATGGCGTCATCGTGGCCTCCCCCGCCGGGAGCCATGGCTACGCTGCGGCAGCGTCCGGCTCGGCGGTGGAGCCCTCGATTCCTGCGGTGTCTGTCGTGCCAATCGCCCCGTTCGTCACCCGCACACGTCACTGGGTGCTCCCGCCAGACGACCTGACCATCACCGTCGAACGAGACGAGGGACACGTCGATGTCTGTGCCGACCAGTACGATCTGGAGACGGTCGGCCTCGATGGCCAGGTCGATATTGGGAAGGGCCCAGCACTGACGCTCCTCGAGACACCACTGAGCGACAATCCGTTCCCAGAACCGCCAGGGTAGCCAGAGACGGCTCAAAACAACCATTTCCGGCACTATTGGATTGGAAAACGGGGCCACACCACCGGTCGATCACATTGGAAAAATTCTAATGCTCGAATCCCCGTGGTTCATGTATGCTAACACCAGCGCTGCTCGGCCCGATCGATGTCCTCGGAGAGGAGGTCATCGCTGGCGTCGCGATCATCGAGTTCGTCTTACTCGGACTCGTGGTTGTGAACTTACTCGTTCGCGCACTCGCCCACCGGAGTTACGTCTCCGCGGCGCGTGAGGAGGGAGCCGACGCACTTTCACGAAGCGTCGCGCTCGACGTCACGAACATCCTGATCGTCCTCGGTGGATTCTACTACATCACGATTCACGTCCACGGCGGCGTCGTGTTCACCACCCTTGCCATCGGACTGATGCTCACGGACTTCTTCGAGTACGAGTCTCGACTCGTCGAAGCTCGCCAGGAACTCCCACTCGAGCGCCCGAAAGGCGCGCTGGTCGCCTCGACGTTTGTCTTCCTCTACATCGCCTACCAGTCGTTGTTCTTCGTCATCCAGCCCCTCTGGGAACTGGTTGTCTAAGTCGATCAGACCCTGATTTTCTCGACTATCTTCGCTACTGAAAGACCCGAACCCTCATCAGCGAGGCCACCGAACAGCAGGGATGGGATATCGAGAAGACGCGATCAACGCGTTCCGTCGGAGCGTGATCCCCCAACTTCACTACGCCCTCTCGGGCACCTTCGGCGTCTACGCAGTCAGCCACACGACCGCCGAGGAGTACGTCATCACCGCTCACTGTACGGAGGCCGAACTCGAGGACGCCCTGACTGACCTTGGATTCCAACGAAATCCGATCGCCGCTGTCAAGGTGCGGATGGATGGGAACACTGCCGAGGGGTCGTGGGTCTACCGCGGCTCACCACTCGCCTCGAAGCAGTTGCACGTTATCCTCCACGAACTCGAGGAACGAGAGCGATGTGTCGACGTCTACGCTCACTGGGAGTGTTCCTGGATTCGTCACCCATACAAACACTATACGAAACAGGGGTACGATGCCGAGTACGGTGTGGAACTGGCCCGGTCGGCGCTCGAGGCCTACGACGGCGATGCATTCGAGGAAGAATTCTCTTACGAGATCGATACCGGCATTGAGCGACGCCTGAGCGAACGGTTTTCGGTCTCGTACTACTGGGCCAAAGACCGCTGGCTCAGCCTGCGGAGCCGACTCCCACTCGTTGATGAATCGGGAACAGAAACGCTCGAGGGGTACACATCCGACCGCGACGGGGAACGGGATTCGGTTTCACCACGGATCACCGAGGAGATTTGAATTCGCAGGGGGCTACAGTCCGTTTCGGATCCGGTGTTCAGCGTCCTCGAGTGCCGCCTCGCGGTCGAACTCCTCGACGATCGCCTCGAGGTCGGCTGTACTCGCCTCGGCGAGTGAGTCGGCGTGTGCCGTCATGTTCGGCACCGCACGCACGATATTGTCGACAATCGGAATATCGGCGACCTGCGGGGACCGTGAGAGTGGGTTCAGGTCGATCACGATTTCGGTCTTCCCCATTGCCTCGAGCGCCTCCGCCCGGTCGCCGTCCTCGAGCGGGACGAGCACCACGTCGGCGGCGTAAATCCCATCCGCGTCGACACGGGCGCGCTGGTGATCTAGGTTCGGAATCCGTGCCGTCGCTTCGATGCCTTTGACGCCCGTCGCGCCGTGGTCTCGCAGATGGTCGGCGATGGCCGTAATCCGTTCTGCCGTCCGGTTGAACAGGTTGACTTCGAGGTCGGCGTCGACGGCCTCGGCGAGGTCGACCATTTCCCCGGGTACCAGAGCAGCCACGTTGCCGTTGATCGAGATGACTGGGTCCTCAGCCAGTAACAATTGCGCCGCTGCGGCACGTTCGGCTGCTGCGGCACTCTCGAGGGTCTGTTCACCGAGCAGATAATCGAAGGCGCTCCCCCGCCCTTCGGCGTGCATCCCCTGTAAGTGGGTAATTCCCTTCTCGACACCGGCCTCGATCCGATGACGGGTTACCAGATCGGTGTAGCGCGGATGATCCGTCGGTATCTCCGTTTCGTCTTCCACCTC
>PUKM01000182.1 GCA_003552325.1 Natrialbaceae archaeon
CCGGCGACGTTGCCGAACACCTCCGTGAACAACACGAGGAAGATGAACGGCTGTGCGAGCGAGACGACGAGGACGAACGGGTTCCGGACGGCCTTGAGGTTCCAGCGCTTGAAATTGACCCAGACGTCTCCGGTGAACGTGTTTGCGGATCTCGCCACCTCGCGGTCGGTGGTTCCCGACTTGGTTGGCGTGTTCATGTGGATTCTTCCGTCGTGGCCGCACCACTGTCGGTGTCGACACGCTCGCCCGTAATTGCGAGAAAGACGTCGTCCAGCGTCGGCGCGCGAACGTTAAATCCGGTGACGATCAGCCCCGCATCTCGCAGTGCGACGAGGAGATCCGTTCCCGACTGACGGGCCGCTTGCGCGGTGACGCTGATTCCCGTCTCGGTCTCCTCAACGGTCGCGGCATCGAAGTCGTCGAACTCGCGTGCGATTGTTGCAGCGCGCGCCCTGGCCTCGGGTCCATCGCCCAGTTCGATATCGAGGACATCGCCACCGACCTCCTGCTTGAGATCGGCGGGAGAGCCGTCGGCGACAATCCCGCCGTCGAGAATGACTGCCAGCCGCTCACAGAGCGTGTCGGCCTCCTCAAGGTACTGCGTGGTGAGGAAGATCGTCGTCCCTTGCTCGTTGATCCGCTGGAAGTACTCCCAGAGCCGATTGCGTGCTGTTGGATCGAGACCAGTCGTCGGTTCGTCCAGGAAGACCAGTGGCGGCTGGTGGACGAGCGCAGTGGCGGCGTCGAGTCGCTTTTTCATCCCACCGGAGAACTCCTCCGAGCGCTTGTCGGCGACCGCTTCGAGGTCGACGAGGTCGAGCAGTTCGGCAGTCCGCTCATCGCGGTCGCCCCGTGGGACGCCGTAAGCTTCACACGCAAATCGGATATTCTCCTCGGCCGTGAGCTCCGGATCGATGCTCGTCTCCTGGGCCATGTAGCCGATTGATTCCCGGATTTTCCGCGGCTCGGTTCGGACATCGAACCCGTTGACTCGGACCTCGCCGGCGGTCGGTGACAGCAGCGTCGCAAGCACTTTGATCACCGTCGTTTTGCCCGCGCCATTGGGGCCGAGAAAACCAAAGAATTCACCGTCACCAACCGTCAGATTGACACCTCTGACCGCTTCGGTTCCGTCACCGTACGTGAGTTCGAGACCGGAGATGGCGATCGAAGCGTGCTCGGTGGACCCGACTCGACTCGTACTCGAGTCCCGTGAGTGCTCACCGAGAGTTTCAGCTCCCGCTACTGATTGGTCGTTCGGCATACAGTTGGTATGGACGCAAACGTGAAATACGTCCGACTTCGAAGCTCGGTATTCGCTTCAATAATCGAAGTACTGCACAGAGCACCGGTTAAACTGTTCACATACCATTGTGGCGCTGCTCGCTCGATTTGGAAGAGACGGGCGGTCGGCGACTGTTCACGTACGGGCTGACCGTTCTCAGAGCTCGTAAGACATCGCCCACCTGTGGAGGTGGCCAAACACCGGGAAGATCGCTCGAGCTTTATCCGTCGGTTCGTACTCGACTCGCGGCGGAACCTCGTCGTAGGCCGTTCGGTCGAGAAGCCCGACCTCGGTCAGTTCCCGGAGTCGTGTCGAGAGCGTGTTCGCCGGTACCTCGAGTGCGGTCTCGAGGTCGGAGAACCGTAACGGCCCGCTCGCGAAGGCGAACTCGGAGAGCACCGCCATCGTGTGCGTCCGGCCGAGCAGATCGAGCAGGTCAGCGACCGTTTGTTCGACCCGATCCCGTTCACTCGGCTCCAGCGATTGTCTGAGTCTGCGGGCTTCCTCGGGAGACCGTCCAGCGTCCAACCGAGTTACACTATTGTCGTCCATACCCAACTGGACGAGCTCGAAGGCCAAGATCGTTTCCCGAATAAAATGGCGTTACAAGCTCTTTCCCACCCGCTACTTCGAAGCTTCGAAGTTGGAAGTATATCCCTTTTGACGCCGTACGTCCGGGTATGAAAATCGCTGTTTTCGGTGCAACCGGCCGCACTGGTCGCCCGTTTTGCGAACACGCGCTCGAGCGCGGTCACGAGATCGTCGTCCATGCTCGCTCACCGGATCGTGTTCCGTTCACTGACGATCGAGTAACTGTCGTAGAGGGAGATGCCTACACAGGTGACGGTGTTTCCGAAGCTGTCGAGGGCGTCGACGCCGTCGTCAGCGTCCTCGGTCAGGGTGACGGCTCTCCGGACAATTTGTTGACCGTCGCCGGCGATTACATCACCGACGCCATGACGGAGGCGGGCGTCTCGCGATTCGTCACGCTCGTCGGTGCCGGCGTTCGCGAGGACGGAGAGTCCGTTTCGCTCGGCGGGAAGATGATGGGTGTGCTCCTGAAACTGCTCGCCAGGGACGTTCTCGAGGACGCCGAATCCCACGTCGAGTCCATCCGCGGGACGAACCTCGAGTGGACGGTCGTTCGTGCGCCGCGGCTGAGCGAGGGCGACCCGATGGGAACGTACCGCGCCGGTGAGATCGATCTCGGATTCGACGCGATCGATCGTGGCGACGTCGCCCGGTTCATTCTCGATTGTCTTGAGGATAACCGGTACGTTCGAGAGATGCCGAAGGTGGGGCCCGCATGACCGCTGTCAACCGATACCGAGTCGTCCTCGCCGTCGGCGGCGCAGTCGCTGCAAACCTCGTCGTTCTCGCACTCGCCCTCATGACTGTCGGTGCTGGCGGGTTCGACCCGTTCGCTGTGCCACCGGTTGCGATTGCCAGCGCTGTCGGTGCCATCGGGGGTGTCGTCGTCTACGAAGGCTTCAAGCGTGCATTTGGAGATGCAGCCGACCGTCGGTTCGTTATCGTGGCCCTTCTCGTGACGGCACTCTCGTTTCTCACGCTCCAGCAGGCAGCCACGTTCGAAGGCGCAACCACGGGACGGCTCGCATTTCTCGGGGCGATGCACGTCGTCGCGGCAGCAGTCGTCGTCGCCGTCCTCGTCGACTGGGAGACGGTGTAATGTTGCTCGTAACAGGCGCGACCGGGACGGTCGGAAGCACAGTCTGCGCGGCGCTCGCCGACGGCCCACTCGAGGTTCGTGCAGGGGTGCGATCCCCCGACCGCTTCGACGGACCCGCCGACGAGGTTGTCACGTTCGACTTTACCGACTCGTCGACCTATCGAGAGACCTTCGAAGGAGTCGATTCCATGTTTCTCGTTCGTCCGCCCGCCCTGTCTCGCGTTCGTCGCGACATCGCCCCGGCGCTGGCTGCCGCGGTTGGGGCCGGCGTCGATCACGTGGTCTTCCTTTCGGTCATCGGGGCAGACCGCAACCGTCTCGTCCCACACGCACGGATCGAATCGTGGCTCGAGTCGGCACCCCTCTCGACGACGTTCCTCCGGGCGTCGTTTTTCATGCAGAACCTCTCGACAACCCACCGCGAAGAGATCCGATCCGGCAAGTTGATCGTCCCGGCCGGTACCGGTCGGACGAGTTTCATCGATGCACGCGACGTCGCGGCGGTGGCTGCAGAAACTCTCCTCACACGAACGATTGGCGAGTACGATCTAACAGGACCGGAGGCGCTGGGGTATCAGGATGTCTGTCGACAGCTCTCGGCAACCCTTGAGCACGAGGTGACGTACACGGCCCCGTCGCTCTGGCGATTTCTGCTTCATTCGCTCCGTACCGGTCGTGGACTCTCGAAGTCGCTCGTCATGGGTGGAATCTACACAACGGCTCGACTCGGACTTGCCGATCGGGTGACTGATGATGTCTCTCGACTGCTGGGACGTGAACCGACCGCTCTAGAAACGTTCATGCAGGACTACCGCGGCGTCTGGGAGTGAGTACGTACACGTATTTACTGTGCTGACATGCACTATATTCATCAGACTTCTTCTGACAGAATTTAAGTAGAAGGTTCAGTCTCTGCTGCATACAGGGCGCGAATGTCGCACGAATCGGTGATGGTGACCAGAGACCGAAGACATTGTGTGCCATGGAAAAGAGGGACACGTTCTCGCAACCTTTAGTGGGTATGAGTCACGAGGCGAAGTTCAATCAGGCGTTAGATGCACTGGGACATCAGTATCGGCGGCGCCTGGCGGTCCGGTTACTAGAACACAATCCACAGGATACGAAGACCGTATCGAAGGCCACGACAGATGCCGACATCGACGCGATTGAACGGGTACACGTCCACCTACCGAAGCTCGAAACGGCAGGGTACATCACGTGGGACCGAGAGAGCGGGATCGTTGAAAAGGGGCCACGCTGGGAGGAGGTCGCCTCAGTAGTGAAAGTGCTACAGGCACACGAAGATGAACTCCCTGGCCATTTGATCTAACCACCCATGTCCCATTCGTATCGCCGTACTTCCGACGAGCCGATCGATTTGTTCCTCGTTGAGGACAATCCTGGTGACGTTCGTCTCACACGAGAGGCCTTCAAAGCTGCAGACAGCGAAACGAGACTTCGTTCGGTCACTAATGGAGATGATGCCGTGGATCTCCTGACACGGGAAGCCACCGGCGAGTCGCTCACACCAACCGATTTCGTCTTCCTCGATCTGAATCTACCGGGGATGGACGGGTGTGAGGTGCTCGAAACGATCAGAGCCGATCCGCAACTGAACCATCTTCCGGTGATCATGCTCACGAGTTCTGAGGCGGACGAAGATATCAAACGGTGCTACGCCGCCAATGCCAACGCCTACCTGACGAAGCCGGATACACCCGACGAGTTCAGGTCACTTGTAGAGACGGTCGAACAGTTCTGGTTCGAGCACGTGAAACTCCCACCCGTCTCTCGGTAACCCTTCCTCCACCATTACGGCTATAATGTTGCGTGAGTACGTTTTCCAGCCATTTTCCAGCCAGTTAGTTCACGCCGTTTCCCAAGGAATTATTGGTGGCCGGTGCTGCATTCACGCGCTGAGTCGGTCACGCCACTCCTGACAGAAGCCGGGCAGTTCGAACAATCAATGCTGAGCTCACAGCGCGTATCTCGTGGAAGAGTGCTCCAAGAGGTGGCTCTTGAAAACGTTCGCTACCACCAGACCCGCGGATGATATTGTCAATTCATCACACGGAGCCTTGATGACCCCTCAGTACCGATGTGAGGTATGGAGCAGGGGGAACCAACGATCTATCGTAGTTGCATGCCAGTCGTTGATGCCCAGTACAGTCCCGAAAGTGGTCGATCTCCCTCGGAAGTCATCATTGATGCTCTGGCAGAAGCAGGCGGGGTTGACCCGCTCGAACTTCCGCCGCTGTATGAATTCGTTGACGGGGACGCCCTCAACAGTCTGTTCGAGGAGCACGACGGAGCAAACAATGGTGATGCTCTCCTCAGTTTTCGAG
>PUKM01000064.1 GCA_003552325.1 Natrialbaceae archaeon
CCTGTCGGTCCAAACGACGATTCGGACACTCAAGATAACCGCGGTATCGGCGGTCCGGATGCGATCGCGTTCGCGCTCGATGCGATTGAGCCAGAGACGCTTCCAAACGACGATCAGTACTGGCCCGAGGTTCGGCGGCGAATCGAAGCGTGGCGACAAGATCTCGATGGGTGGCGTACTGGCGACATACAGCAAGAACTCGACGGTTGGGAGGACCGATGAGCGTGGAGGTCACCAGCGGTCGCGACCGTCGCGAACGACAGCTGACCTGCAACGCGCCGAGCTGCTGGGCGGCCGGCGCGGTCGTCGAGATCGTCGACAGCGGTGAACTGCCACCCGTACTGTGTGAGTCATGCCGGAAACAGTACCTGGGGGTGTCGACATGAGCTGCGGGGGCGATATTTATTACCGCGCGTGTTCTCGGACGAAGTACAAGCTAACGAGAAATCAACCTGCGACAGAATCTTGCAGGGGCGAACCGACGCCCCTGAGCACACCTGATTCTGTGGCGGCCAGCGTCTTAAGCGTTTACGGTCAGCCAGAGCTATCGCTCTCGACGCGAGCCGGCGGTTCATCGGCCCGTTGGGTTAGTGCCGATCTCGAACCAAGAATGACGACATCAAATATCAATACGAACTTTCGGCCAAACGGCAACCCCCGTAAGAAACGCGCGCATAACCGGCAGTGTACCCCCCTCACTTTCGGGGGTGGTGGTGGTTCTTTCGGCGGGAGAAGGAGTACCCCCGAAAGCAAAAAACGCAAGACGGCAGTACTGCTTTCGGGGGTTTCGGGGGTTTCGGGGGTTTTCACCCACCCCCTCCTTCAATTTGGGGGAGGGGGGGTGTCCTCACACGTGCGCGTAGTAAGAGCAGTTGAGAACGGGGGTGGTTTCTATGGTTGACCCAGCCGAGACCGTTGATGGATTCACCGACGAGATAGCGGCCGGTGTGACTGTAGAAGTCAACCCCGTCAGCGGTGGGAAGGTCGATCTGAGAGCACGGTACGCCGGTGACTTACTCGCCAGCGGTGAATACGCCGCGGTGTTCCGCGGAAGCCACCGTGGACGAACAAACCGCGGTGAGTTCATCAACAACGTCATAGACAGCCTTTCAGACACACCGATAGAAGGTGAGAAAATCAAAACACCACTCCGCCGGTGGTTCGACGAAATGGCCGAGATCGCGGCCGAAGAGGAATTGGCTTTCCAGCCAGATCATGTCGTTGAGATAATCGAAGGCACAAAAACACCAATCGAAATACACGGCGGCGAAGAGACTACCTGGAAGGTTGAGCTAACTTACGGTGGCCGTACGAGTGAGCTCGAATTCACAGCCGGTGAAATGGTGAACGGCGGCGGTCCTGCACTACAACAAAAAATAGCCAATTACCATTACGAGTTGATCGACATCGAGCAGGAAGATTGGGAAGTGATTCGAGACTATTGGCATGATAATAGCGAGGTGGTGGCTGTCGTCGAAGAGACCGGCCGCGACGCCGTGGCAACTCGGTTCATTGAGCGAATGACCGACGCAGTGAGACCGCTCGAATCGCTCGAACAATTACCCAACGACCCGTCTGGTGCATGGTACGACGCCGATAACTCAGCATCTTGCAACGACGTTCCAGATGGCGAGCCAGTACTATGGGTACAATCGCGGTTCTACGCTGACAAACTCGAAGCCATCGGCAAACAGATCGAGTACAGCGGTCAGCTCACAAAAGACCTGATCGCTGATGGTGTCTTGTACAATTCGAGCGTCCGGCGTACGTGGGATGGTAATTTTGACCGACTGACGAACCTGTTCCCGTTCGACCCCCGTGCGTTGGGTATAGACGAGAGTGATGTAGCCCCAGCACCCGGCGATAACACCGATGAGGTGGAGCCATGACCACGGTTACTCGCGTCGACGGTGCCCCAGGAACCGGAAAGACGTACACACTCCGCCAGAGGCTTGAGCTTCGAAAATCCGGTGGGTTGAACCCCGGAGACGTAAACTGGATAACATTCACACGCGCCGGTACGGAAGACGCCGTCGACACGGTGGCCGACGTATTCAGTTCGCTCACAGACGATGAAACCGACCTGTCGCCAGACGATGTAGCCCGTACGTTCCACAGTCTCACGCTGTCACTACTGCTCCGAACTGGCTTAGTCGAATTCGACGAAGACATCGAGCCGGACCCGGTGATCGTGCAAGGCACGTACGACGACGACGAGAGCGACCCATTCGCCGAGTTCTGCGAACGGTATGGGATGTCGTACGACGCTGACAACAGCAAAACTAAGAAACTGCTTTCGGGGGAAATCGAAAAGACACCGGCTGGAAACAAGTTTTTCGCAATTGCTGACTACCTCAATCAGACGTGTAAACCACCATCAAAACATTGGGACGCCCCGATAGATTCACCGATACCGAACACTAAGATGCAATTACTGCTCGAAGCGTGGGACGAATTCAAGCGAACGGAATACGGACACCGTGTTTTCGAGTTCGCTGATTACGTGCATTATGCATACGAAGAAGGTGTGACGCCAGATGTCGAGCTGCTGTTGATCGACGAGTTTCAAGATTTCACACCCGCCGAGTATCGACTATACAAGCAGTGGCGAGATTCGGGGGCTATCGACGAGATCGTGATAGCCGGAGACCCGCAGCAGTCGATCTACTCTTTCCGCGGTGGTTCGCCGTTGTATTTCGAAGAGACCGACCGCGACGAGACAGTCGACCTCAAAAAATCATATCGTTGCCCTAAACCAGTGGCCGAAGCCGCACGCCGTGTACTCGAAGGCCACCCTGACACGGCACCGAGAGGCTTCCATGCAGATAGTGAGTTGGGTGAGCTTCGTAACCTTGAATCGCCCACACCAGACTCACTCTCTGATGATTTGCTCAATACAGCCCGACGTGTATCAAGCGACGACAGCAGCCCCCGTTTGATGCTGCTCACACGGACAAACAGCCAACTCGCGAAAGTCTCGCGTACGCTGCGGTCGGTTGGTATTCCGTTCGATATACTCGGCAGCCGGCGGTCTCTTTGGGAGTATGGCGACCTGACACCGCTGCTCAATTTGCTAAACGACTACCCAAATTCGACGGGTTACAACATGAAACAGTTGGAGTTGTTGTTTGATAAACTCGAATCGGCAACACTCGAAGATATCGACACCAGCCAAAATATCGGCCAAACGGTGCCAGCAGACCGTGTGCACGATGTGTTATCTCAATACGGCGGACTTGAGCAGATAGTGGCCGATCTGGATTTACCCGACTGGCAACACGACGCCCTGGCATCGGCCGTCGACGCACCGGCTAACCTATCCCCAGATGATGTGAAAATAGGGACCATACACACCGCGAAAGGTCTCGAAGCGTCTGCAGTCTACCTTTTCGCCGAAGCCACCGCGCGGATAGTCGAGAACTACGAACGCGACAACGCAGCGGCCGCCGAAGAACACCGTGTCTGGTACGTTGGCACCACACGCGCTGCCGAAGAATTGACTCTTGTTGAAAACTACTTCAACGGCCCGACAGCCCCACCAGTTGAGTGGCTTCGTGTTTCGGGGGTGGTAGCATGAACGACGAGACGAAACTGCAGCAGATTGAAGAGATATTCAGAATCAAAGAAGGCACCACACCGATATCGGCAGTAGCTGAGTTGGAATTGGATCCCGACCGCTGGTTGCCTGTTGCAAAGGCCATATCCAACGGTGAGGAGGTGGATATAGCGGACACAAAGCCCCCGGAAAAGACCGACAAAGAGCCGGTCGACGAGACGAAATCCGACAACACCGACCCGATAAGTGAGCATTACGCGCGTGTTGGCGATGTGTATCTAACTCTTGGCGATCTCGATGGCGATCAATGTCTCGGGAATACTGATTTCCTGGGTTGGTACAAAACACGCGCTGCTGACGGTGAACAGTTCGACGGTCAGGGAAGGCCGTGGGCGCTCGGTAAGGAATTTGCAGGGATGAGAGAAGATCTCGATAGGGTGGTGTATGCTGCTGTCAATTACGCTTCGATTGATTGGTATCTCGACGCATACAAACCGTTCAAATACACGAAAAACGGCCGCGAATGGGTTGATGGTGAGACACCAACGCCGGGATATGGTGAGATAACAGCGTACGCACCCTTCGCTGATATTGATCTTACCGACGAAGTGAAAAAGAAACGACCCGATGGCGATATCCCCCGCGGCGAGATCGAAACTGCGCTTTCCGAATACATCGACGCTTTCGCCGATCTCGCCGGCGGTCGCGACCACGTATTCGCGTTGGATTCAGTCGGCGGTGCATACGTTATGGTAGCCCCCAGCGCGACAAAACCGATAGCAGAACACTACAACGCCGCTGACCGGCGGTTGTTGTTCGAAGACCTCACCGACCGAATGAACGATTGGCTCGACGAGACACGGGCTGCCGTAAACGATGTGGCGAACGTGAGCGGTATCTTCGAGCCGGATTTACTCAACAACAAGAACCGGCTATACAAAGCTCCGATGTCCGTACATTCGTCTCTTGACGGCGTTGTAACGCCTGTCGATACTGAAAGTGTGAGTTATGAATACACACCGCTGGAAAGCGTCACAGGCGGCGATATTGAAGCCGCGGTCGAATGGTCTGAAGGATTCACTGACGACCACACACACGCTGTGTGTTCGCTTGTGGCTTCGCTGTGGTCGGAGTACTCTGAAGGCTCCGATAGTTGGAAAGACACACTGAACAAGCGCCTCGACGAAATGCAAGCCGACAAAGAGCAGAACACAGTGCACGAAGAACGTTTGTCGAATGTTGAGGTTCCCGAAGACTTGGAACGCACAGACGATATCGACGTAATAGCACGCGCCGTCGAAGACATCAACGTGAAAGAGTTAGCCGCCGATCTCGCTGCGGAGTGGGACACTGCCCCAGGAAGAGACCCACCACGCTTCGAGCCGAGCTGGCGGTCTTCGTCGAGCGGCACATCATGCTACGCAGATCGCGACAAATACGTCGACCTCAAAGAAGGAAAATGCGGTGGTGGTGCACTGAAGTTGGTTGCACGCGACCGTGGTATAATCACCGACAGCCGCCACAAACTGCAGGGAGACGACTACTGGAAGGCAATTGCCGAATTACGAAAGGAAGGCTACGACATCCCCAGGTTCACGGGCTCAAGAGGCACACATCCCGATAATCTGGGTTTGCACGAAGAGCCGAAAAACGCCGACGAGAAACGCCGCCAGGTTCTCCGAGCGCTTAAAGCCTCGAAGTGATTTTAGTATAGCTTAATTATTGCAATGCAAGTAACTCAGACCATAAGGTGATTTATCG
>PUKM01000250.1 GCA_003552325.1 Natrialbaceae archaeon
CCAGCTCACTGCCTGCCCTATGCGACTCGTCTCGAGCGCTTCGCGTGTCGACACCGCCGCGGTTTCGGTGCGTATCGCTCCTGTCTCATCCAGAAGCAACAGTCCAACGAAGAGCCCAAAGATGACAGACGAGACGTTTGGAACGCCGAGGATGTGGGATTCGAACACCATGTACACGTATAGTCCACTGGCTGTGCCGACGACGTACGCGTTCCACGCTGTCCAGCGGGCACGGATTCCACAGGCAAGCGCATACAAGATGGCACCAACGTACAGCGCCCCGGCGATCAGCCCCGCACTCAGGAACGGGTATATAAACGAGTTGTGGGGACCGCTACTGGTCCCTGTTACCGAACTCAAGGGCGGATACATACTCGAGTGGTCGAACTCTCGTCCGATATCAATCTCGGAGCCGACGGTCGCGAATCCAATTCCCCACAGTGGTTCTGCGATCAGGAGCTCGAGAGAGCGGACCCATCGATCGACGCGGCTCATCAGTGTCGTTTCCATCACCTCCGGGACGTGGCCGATCCGGATCAGACCGTATAGTACGAGGACGCCGACGCCAATCCCGAGGTACGAGAGCACAGCGTGTCTCCCGGAGAGGACGATAATCGCACCGATGAGGAACCCGACGAGTGCGGCGTCGCCTTCGCTCATGACCAATCCGAGCAGGCACAGCCCAAGTGTGCCGTACCAGAGGGCTCCTCCACGGACGAGGGCCGTGTAGAGGGCAGCAAGCGATCCAATCATCATAAAAAAGCCGTAGGGGTTCGGGTTGCTGAACACCGATACCGTACGGATGGCGTACAGTCCCATGACCTCTTCACCCACAAAACGGGAAACAGGTGGATTACCGGAACCGGCTTGCCAGAGGACCCAGATGCCGACGAGGGCGAGGGTGACAGAGGCAAGGGTGAGCCCCATGGTGAACGTCTGTGGGCGGCCACGGACGAACTGTGGGAGGATAACGACGGTTGTGAAGACGGCAATCGGTGTGCTGATAATGAGGTACCAGAGCTGCGTGTGGGGGTCGTGCAGCCAGTAGTGAGCCACCAACCCGAGC
Source organism: Natrialbaceae archaeon (assembly GCA_003552325.1). Taxonomy (GTDB): domain Archaea; phylum Halobacteriota; class Halobacteria; order Halobacteriales; family Natrialbaceae; genus Natronosalvus. The sequence goes on from PUKM01000250.1 coordinate 1,067, forward strand.
CAGTAGCCACCGAATACCACCAGGAACGCCGGACGAGTCGTCACTCGAGCGTTGGTGAACAGGATTCCAAATATAGCGACGATTGCGAGGACAACCAACGAAATCCAGTAGCCACGATCCGTCGTGACCAGCCAGGATGACGGTGCGATAGTCACCAGGATCGTTAGGACGGCGATGAGGGGGTAGTACAACGGAACCGCCGGCGTGTTGGCACTGTCTCGTCCCCACACCCACCCTTGTACATCCTGCCGACGCATTCGTGATCGGGTTTGTGGTGAACCCGGTTAGTTAGGGTCTCGGTTGTTGTAGGTCCCGGTCGGGTAGGTTCCCGATACCCGGTCGAGGAGGCATCTTTTCTCTGCTGTCACTCGAGCAATTGTCCAAAAACAGCGGCTTGCCCACGGCGCAATCGCTCGAGGAACGCAGTCTTGCTGATGCCGATTTCGTCGGCGACGTCGGCTGCCGTCGCCGCTTTGGGCACCGAAAAGTATCCCATTTCGTAGGCAGTTCTGATCGCGGTCTCCTGAGCCGGTGTTACGTCCCACCGTTGGGCCACGGCTGCTTCGTCCTCGTCTCTGAGGGGGTAGACGCGCTCGAGAGTGACGCCGACCGTTTCACCTGCCGCCTCGAGCACCCCGGTCAGGACCTCCTGGCCAACGACGGCTCCCGTATAACGTTCGGTTCCGTTTTCGTACTGTATCGAGTCCACGAGAAACCCGACGTCGATCAGTTCGTGAACCACGCAGGGGTGCCGTGAGAGACACCGATAGTTCAGCCGACCATCGGTCTGGGCGAGATGGAGGTATCGAATCCGATCATCCGAATCCAGAATGTCGACGATGGTGGGTTCCATAGGACCGCTAAACCGTAAGAGGGTGTTGCCGTCACTCCGACGTTGTGGCGGATTCGCCTCGAGTCGCTGACCGGCGAGGGCCGTCGCTTCCGCGAGCGGACAGGTATCTCCATGGACGGAAAACTCGACGACCAGACACTCCGCTATCACGATTTACCCATCGTCGACACGATTTATAAATCCAGTCTATGGCCTGGCCAACATGTAGGTCCCTAAAACCCGATGATCAATCATGGACCTCGAGACAGTCAAAGAACGGGCAGGGCCTCGAGCCTTTAGCCCGAAAGACGACCTTCCGGTGGAGTATCGAGAGGCGGCGACCCGGATGATTCAGTTTCACGCCAACTCCGAAATTATGGGCGCGTACCTCGAACGCCCGTTCATCCGACAGGCCCCGTCGCTAGATCGAAAACTCGCCTTTTCAGCGAAAGTACAGGACGAGATCGGCCACGGACAGTTGCTCTATCGGGCAGCGGAATCGCTTGGGGTGAAGACACGCGATGAGATGCTCGACGAACTGGCCAACGGCGAGGGGAAGTTCCTCAACTGTTTCCACTATCCGATGAAAAAGTGGACCGAAACGCCGATGATCGGCTTCTTCGTCGACGGTGCTGCCATGCGTCGACAGGCGACGCTCAAGCGCTCGAGCTGGGAGCCCTATGCCCACGCGATGGATAAGATTTGCTTCGAGGAAGGGTTCCACGTCAAACACGGTGAGGACATCCTTCGAGAACTCGCAACGGGCTCGCGGAAAGAACAGGAAATGCTCCAGGAAGCGTTCGACGAGTGGTGGCCGCGCATCATCCAGTTCTTCGGACCGACCGACGACAAGAGCACCCATCACGACTTCTCGAGTGAGGTCGGGCTCAAGATGATGAGCAACGACGAGCTCCGAAATGCCTTCCTCACGGCGTACATCCCGAAAGCCGAAAAATACGGCCTCGAAATTCCCGATGAACCTCGGATCGAAAAACGTGACGATGGCAGCTACAAGGTCGTCGAAGACGACCTCGACTGGGAGGAGTTCTTTACGGTGGCGAAAAACAGCTACGAGGGCAGCGACATCCAGATTGGCAAACGCCACGACACGCAGGAAGCCGTCGAGTGGGTACGAAACGTGCTCGATCAGCACGAACAAGCAGCGACCGGAGCCGCCCAAACGGCGGCTGACTAATCATGATCTGGGAAGTTTTCAGACAGGAGAAACCAGGGGAGTACCACACCCACTGCGGAAACGTTCACGCACCCGATGCCGACATGGCGAAACTGTTCGCCGAAGTACAACATGGCCGACGCAAGCCAACTAACAGCCTCTGGGTCGTCCCACAGCGCGAAGTCGGCGAAGTCGATGCCGAGGAGGCCACCTTCGGTGGATCGACCGATAAGTCCTACCGCTGGGCGATGACCTACAACCGCGTCGATGAGTCCTTCGCTGAGGAGGTCGCCGATTCCCAGCGCGAACAGGAAACGGCTGATCGCGAACGCGAAGAGGTCACCTCTGGGGGGAGCGCATGAGCGCCATCGACCACCTCTCGGGGCCCGCCGACCTCGAGGAGGACGAACGGCAGGCCGTCGAAACCTTGCTCTACCGGCTGGCAGACGACGAATTCGTGCTCGCCGAGCGCTACACCGAGTGGCAAGTCCGATCACCCACGCTCGAGTCGGATCTCGCGCTCTCGAACATCGCCCAGGACGAACTGGGCCATGCCCGTCTGTGGTACGACCTGCTCGAGGATTTCGGCTACGAGGAGGCCGATCTCATCTGGGAGCGTGACCCCGCAGACTTTCGGCACGCGACGCTCGTCGAACTGCCGTTCGAAGGCGGCGACTGGGCGGACGCCATCGTCCGGTCGTATCTCTACGACGAAGCCGAACACCTGCGTCTCGAGGCGCTCGAGGAATCTTCGTATCCCCGGATCGTCGACCGTGTGGGGAAAGTCCAGGCCGAAGAGCGGTATCACCGCGAACACGCGACCAACTGGCTCGAGCGACTTGCAGAAACCGACGAGGGGAGAGCCCGCCTCCAGACGGCACTCGACCGGGTGTTCCCCCACGCCTTGACGCTTTTCGAAGCAGTCGATCCCGACGTCGAGCGTCGCATCGACGAGTACGGCATCCGAACTCGTTCGCTCGAGGACATGGGCGAGCAGTGGCTCGAGACCGTCGTCCCGTTCCTCGAGTCACTCGGCCTCGAGGTGCCGCTGTCGTCCGACCGGACGGTCACGGCGGAAGATTTGCCATCACACGTCGGTCGGGATGGCTCCCACACGGACGACTGGTTCGACCTGCACGACGACTTCACCCACACCTACCGCGAACTGGGCCGCGACAGCGCAGATCGGATTATGCCCGACCCCGACGACCAGTGATCACCCATGTCTGAACACGACCGCACCGACCCATCGAGTGAGTTTGGCTCCACCGACCAGGACCACGACGTCGACGTGACGATCGATCCCGACGCCGACGCGACACCCTGTGCGTATACGGCCTACGTCGAACGTGGGGAGGTCGAAGGGCTGCCAGCGACTGGCGAACACGCCACTGGCCTCGAGAAAGACGTCTGGGACGCCCTCTACGCCGTCGAGGATCCGGAAATGCCCGTCTCGATCGTCGACCTCGGATTGATATACAAGGTCGAGCTCGAGGCGGGGGAGGACGACGAAGACGGCACGCACGCACGGGTCATCATGACTCTCACCTATACCGGGTGTCCGGCTCGGTCGATGCTGACCGACGAGGTGGAGGCTGCCGCCGAATCACCGGGTGGCATCGACTCGGCCTCGGTCGAACTCGTCTGGAGTCCCGAGTGGTCCCTCGACATGGTCACCGATCAGGGGAAAACCGACCTCCGTGAATTCGGGTTGAGTGTCTAATATGCGCCGACGAACTGATCCAAGTATCGAGACGACCGGCGACGACCAGGGGGCCGACTGCCCCTACTGTGGCTCGAGCGATACCGTACGTGAACATCCAAAGGGCCCGTCGCTCTGTCGGTCGATGCATTTTTGCCGCGCCTGTGAACAGCCGTTCGAAAAATTCGAGTGAGTGGTCACTCACCGGGAAACAGCAAATTTAGAAGCGCTGCCTCCCTAGGCCCCCTCGTGAACCGCAGACGGCTTCTCCAGTCGGCAGGCGTCGTGTCCCTCGTGGGCCTAGCCGGGTGTATCGACGGCGTTCGCGAGCACTTCACGGGAAGTGTCCGCACGAACGCCCCAGTGGAAGTCTTCAACGCCGGGGATTATCCGTTTAACGTCGAACTGCGGGCTCGAGAAGCCGGGACGGGTCGGGAAACCTACGATCTGAGTATCAACCTCATCCCAGGTGAGCGGGCGGCTCCCCAGAACATTCAGCGAACTGATCAGAGCCTCAGTATTCCCCGCCACGGGGAATCCTCCGGCAGTGACGGAGCCGAAGAGGACCTGGTCGAGCAGGCGAGGGTTACCGAAGACACCCAACTCGTGTTGGTGCATTTTCACAACGACAGCATCGACCTGGACGTGATTGAGAGTCAAAGCGAAGCCGAAGCCGAGCGTGAGGAACTCGAGGAAGAAGCGAACGAGACGAGCGATGGCGAGCAGGACTGAGTCACTCAGCGGTGCTCGAGGAGGTGGGTGACTCTGGGTCGGGTGGGCCATACTTTCACATTGTTGCGAGTGGTGTGTTGTTGTACATTCATCATTTGATTGTAGGAAAGTTGGATGTCAGCTTCCGATGTCGTAAGTTTCTATGGTGTGTCTGGCCCAACCGGCTGAATCACGTCTGACTTTGCCCCTTATCGGATTACGAACGGGCGAGGAACTACTCGTGCTGGTTTGGCCTTGTCGAAATCCTCGAGCGGTGATGCTTTTCGCTCGGCGTGATGAATACAGAACGTAAATTCAGCGCGATTGCTTCGTTTGTGAAATGTGATTTTCGCTGATTCTGTCGCTCAGCACCTGATTGTAGAGGACGGTACTCCTTGGTGAAACCCAGATCAATTATCAGAAAGGTATTGACTAAAGAATGAAAAGAACCGGTATGCAGAGACGTGCCCTCCTAACGATAGTTAGCGGTTCTCTCCTCGGTATGGCTGGTTGCACGCTCCCCCATGACGAACCAGCAGAGCCGATGTTGTATGCAATTTACGGTCGGAATCGACACAGTGAGAGGCGAGAAATTAAGGTAACCGTCGTTGAGAGCGGAGAAACTCGTTTTTCGGAGACGTATACTGTTGAGCCTGGATCGGAGATCAGTGAGGAGTCCCCTGTCGATAGTTCCGGTCGCTATCTCGTCAGAGCCGTCACCACTGACGGCGAACAGGAAATCGACACCACGGAACATGCCGACGGTGATGAACTGTGTGTCATCGTTCGGTTCGAAATTGGAGGTTCTGGAGGATTCAATCCGCCGTCGACCAATTCGTATCAAGAGTGCTAATCAGAGGGACAGGTTAGCCCTTCTCTTCGATAATTCTCTCAGTTCCAACTCTACACTAAGCGAGCGCCATCTTCGCTAATTGAGCCAAATCTTGCGACACATTCGCGCAGTGTATTCAGCAGCCGAATCTTATCACCTACGAGGATTTCAACAAAGCAGCTGGTTTAATATATTTGTTTGAACTACTATTTAAGCACGCAAATAGCAACAAACATGAATTATAGAAGAGGTGTTTTGTTGGCTCTGGTAGGGGCAGTACCCCTTACCTCAGGGTGTGTGGAGCTATTCAAGTCTGAAGAACCAGCAATGCTCGTCGTTATCAACCGAACCGAGCATCCAATCGACATCGAAATTTCAGCAGTCGGCCCAAACGCGGAGCAACTATTTTCGTTTGATGACGAACTCGAGTATGCAGCAAACTCGCCAGAGATAGTTGAAAACATTTTCACGGGACGAAACGGCGACGAAATTTCAATCGGGGTCTCTCTGCCGGAAAACGGGGAAGAATTCGAGGCGACGTTTACCATGGAGTGTGTTGGTGCAACCAATCAAGATGGGAGCGAACAAAAGGATGCGTTTTATATCGAAATCATCGATGGCCACGATGCGTTCATTGGTAGTGACGACGTGGAATTTAAACAGAATCACTGTTGACCCGGAAGCTACCAGGAGGGGTACTCAACCACTTATCTGTTCACCACTGAGTTATCTCGACCGTCGCAAAACAGGCAAACTCTTGCACAATACTCTCGCTCTGTATTCAGCACCGTCGCATGATCCTATTACTTATTAATTATTTCAGCAGACTGCAACTGGAATAAACTGATCGCCCTTAGATACCCAGTAGGCATACACTCGAGCAACCTATGGATACGGATGGAATTTCCGCTCGAGCACCGGCTCGAACCCAAGATCGGCTGGCACTGATTCGGCGCGGTCGCCGAAATATGGTTCGTCCGTAAAGAGCGGTTGTGCGCCGGGAACGACTACCCTGACGGCCTCGAATCCGAGTTGATGGACGTCGGGGGTCGTCAGTCTCGTGGCGACCGGTGAGAGTTCCGCTGCAGTCGTCCGTTCTATGAGCTCCTCGAGCGCCTCGGCTCCGGTTGGAACGGGGTCCGGGCCGACCGTCGCGGCGGTGATCTCCTGTGTTGCATCGACGAATTCCTGGGCCTGTTCGGGGAAGCCACCATACTCACCGATCGCGCCACCGGCTGCGCTCGCCTCGTCTTCGCCCATGCCTCGCAACTCCATCCAGTTTTGTAGCGCTTCCTCGAGTGCGCCAACGGCGGCTGCGTTGGCGTCGAGTCCACAGGCCGATCCCATCGCGAAGTGGGGCCACGGCTCGTCTTCGGGAGTGGGGTCGTCGAGCGGCCGGTGGACGGCGACACCGAGGACGGGGATATCGACGTCCTGTGTGAGCAACAGCGCGGTCGTCTCGAGCCCTTCACTCTTCGCCCGACGGGCCAGGGTCCGATAGTGATCGTGAGTGATGGTGAGCTCGAGTGGCTCGAACGTCGAGTACCACGAGAGCATCGTAGCGTCGCGCTCGATGACCTCCGTCAGTCCACTGATGAGCGCATCGACTGTCGAGGAGCCGAGGCCAAGCCCGGTCGTGATCGACGGCAGCGGTTGGGTGTCGCCGTACGTTTTCGAGGGTTGGGGGAACTGCACGAGGTCGGCGTGGATGTGGACACTCGATTCCGACTCGAGCGCGAGACCAGGGGCCCACCGCGCCTCGGATTCCGGGTCGAACGCGGGTGCGTCGGCTGGTCTGACCACGTCGGCGGGCGTGACAGTTGAGTCGAGATCGGTCGCTGCCGCCGTCTCGAACGTGGCAGCTCGGTAGACGCCAGCACAGTATCGCTCGAGGGCCTCCCCGACGGCTTTCATCAGCGCTTCGTTCCAGTCGACGGCGACGCCGGCTGCCTGCTGGGGTGCCGTTGCGTCACTGTAGGCCGTCGTCTCAGCAACGGTTGCGAGGTAGTAAGGTGCCGGAAACGATTCGAATTCGCCGATCGATTCGACGATCCCGACTCGGTTGTCGATTGCGATCTCGACACGGTCAACTGCCTCCTCGAGCGCTAGACTGTCATCGGCCGTCAGGTCGATGTCGTCGGCTGCCGGCGCGTCGATATCGGCACAGCCGGGCACGGGGAGCAACTGCCGGCGAGCGTGGGGCACTTCTCGGATCTGCCCGAGGATCGACGGGCTTTCGCCGCTGAAGAGACGGATACACTCTCGACCCGCAATCGCTCCGGCGAGTCTGGCTTCGGCGCGACCGGCCGATGGCGCACTGTCGCCGCCGTCGTACAGCGAGTCGACTCTGGCCTCGAGGCAATCGAACCAGCCCGTATCGGCCGAAAAACCGGTGACTGCGGCGTCGACTTCCTCGATTGCCTGGCCCCCAACACCGCCGACCTCGACGGCTATCCAGGGTGTCCCGCCCGCTCGAGCGGCGTCGTTCGCCGCCTCGAACGTGTTTGCACCGACGACGTGACCGACGACACCGAGGGTAGCGTCTTCGAGGTCATCAGGGGTGGCGTCGACGGCGGTCACGCTATCGACGTCATCGAAGGCGGCGACGATGGCCGCTCGGATCGGGTCCTCAGCTACGACGTGTACGTCCATACGCCCAGCCACACAGGCCGTCCCCAAAAACGCCCCGTTCGCCGCTGGCACTGGACGGCACCATTATATAGCCGCCCACGACACATTCAGGTCTCTATGGCCGGCGACAGCGAAGACCCGAACGCCGACGTACAGTACCACCTCGAGGTGGGCCCCGCGGACGTAGCCGAGACGGTGTTGCTCCCGGGTAACCCCGAACGGATCGATAAAATCGTCGCCCACTGGGACGAGTACGAAGAACGGGCGTACCACCGCGAGTATCGGACCGCGACGGGGACATACGAGGAGACGCCGATTTCAGTGACCTCCACGGGCATCGGCGGCCCATCGGCGGCGATCGCCGTCGAGGAGCTCGCTCGCGTCGGGTGTGACACCTTTATTCGGGTTGGTTCCTGTGGGGCGATTCAGCCGGAGATGGACGTTGGCGACCTCGTCATCACCACGGGCGGGGTTCGCCAGGAAGGAACGAGCAAGGAGTACGTCCGGGAGGACTACCCGGCGACCGCAGATTACGAAGTCGTGAGCGCACTCGTGGCGGCCGCCGAACGGCTGGAATATGACTACCACACCGGTGTCACGATGAGTGCGGATTCGTTCTACAGCGGCCAGGGACGTCCCGGATTCGAGGGCTTCGAGGCTGCTGGGTTCGATACCCTCGTGGACGAACTGCGAGAGGCAAACGTGGCGAACATCGAAATGGAAGCGAGTGCCCTCCTCACCATCGCGTCGGTCTACGGCCTTCGAGCCGGAGCCGTCTGTTCTGTCTACGCAAACCGCCTCACCGGCGAGTTCCGTACCGAGGGTGAATCACGGGCCGCGAAAACGGCCTCCCTCGCGACACACCTCCTCGCGAAAATGGACCAGGTCAAAGCCGACGCCGGCGTCGATCACTGGCACGCAGGACTCAGCCTCGAGTAGGTGTTTATCGCTCCTGTCGACCCTTAGTCTGGCGATAATCCGATGCCATCAGCTGGACGAAGTGCTCGAGCCACGCCTGACGCTGCGCTTCGGTCTGTGCCGTTGGCTCGAGCATCGGGACCAGTTCGAACCCGCGGCCTCTGATCGTCGTCGCGTGGTCACGCTCGATAGCCAACTCGTCGGCCGGTGTTGTGGTGTACTCGACGCCAATTTCGTGTAAGGCTCGGTCGCCGACGGGGACGATGATCTCTGGGTTGATCATCCGGATTTCGGCGTTGAGATACGGCTCGCACGTGTCGATTTCGTCGTCGGTCGGTGGCCGTTCCGGGTCTCGACATCTGGTTAGGTTCGTCAGGTACACGTTCGAGACCGTTGGCGCTGCGGGATCGCTCGTGCTTGCACACAGGCCGAGTCGCTGGAGGATCCGGAAGAGTCCATCGTCGGCGAACCCCTCGTCACCGTCCGTCGAACGCAGAAACGGAATCCCGACCGCATCCGCTCGAGTACTGGGGCGTTCCCCGACGAAGAGGAAGTCGGCTCCAACGTCCCCGTATCCGTGAACGACCTGTGTCCGGGGCTCACAGAGGTTTGGACAGTTCGTACACTGCTCGTCCATTCCGAACGGGTTCGCCGTCGACTGTTGGTTCGCGTCCACGGTCGAACTGGGGACAGCGAGTACAAAAGCTGTGTGTCTCGGGTCATTTTTGGCGGGCAGACCACCGGCTCAGGTACTCGAGAGGGCGCCGTTCTGTGCCGGCGTCACCCGTCGCTCGAGTGCGAACACCCCGAGGCCGAGCAGACAGCACCCACCGATCAACAGCGGCCAGAGCAGGTGATCGATGCCGTAATCGAAAAAGAGGCCGCCGAGGACGGGCCCAATACCGAAGCCGAGCCGTTTGGCAACCTCGAGCACCGAGAGCTGTGAGCCCCTGGAACGGACCGGCCCGACGTCACTTGCCAGGGCCGTAATCAGTGGTGCGTGGAGGATTTCGCCGAACGTTCGCAGCACGAGGAACGCCCCGATGAGCCCCACGCCGATCGCCCACGGCGCACCGTAAGAGGCGAACACAGCGACGAAACTCAGCGTCCAGAAGATCGCTGAAAGTACCAGCCCTCGCGTCCGTCGCCACCGGGCAATCCGTGCGACGACGGGGAGCTGAAAGACGACGATGACGAGCGGATTCAACACGAACAGGGTCCCGAGTTGTTCACTCGTCAGGTCGAACGTCGTTTCGGCGTGGACGGGAATCGTCGAGTTCATCTGGGCGTACATGATGGCGAATCCGACGTTCAGCAGGGCCAAGGCGAGTATCGTCGGATGAGTTACCGCCCGGGCCCACGTGTGAATCGTTTCTCGAGGCGACTCGAGTCTTGTACCTTCGTCCGCGAGGTCGGCGGCTGCCGGAGACGGAGACAACGCGACGAAGAGCACGACCGCGACGACGGCACTCGTGAGGCCATTGGCGACGAACACCCCTGTCTGGGTGATCCCGTAGATGACGCCGCCGAGCACGAATCCGATACCGAAGCCGGCGTTACTCGCCACTTTGAGCACCGCGTACGCCCGTTCTCGAGCATCGTCCGTGGTCAGGTCGGCGATCATCGCCTGGCTGGCTGGGGTGAACAATCCCATCACGAGACCGGCGACCGCAGCGACGAGGGTGAACTCGAGAGCGGTCGTGACCAGCGCGTACCCCGCGAGTGCAGGGGCCCCGAGAGCCATGCTCGTCACCATCACCGGCCGCCGGCCATACCGATCCGCGAGGAGCCCACCCACGAGTGTCCCCACGGCGAGGCCGACGCTGTTGGCGAAGAGACCGACGCCGACCAAGGTGAACGGAATCCCAACCTCGAGGTAGAAGTACAGCGTCGCGAAGGGATAGACGAGGCCGGAGCCGAGCACGTTGATGAATCGGGCGGTGGCGACGATCCACACGTCGCGGCTAAGTCCACGCAGACTGGCGAACCGAGTCACGTCAGGTGATCAGTGACAGCTCGTATAGTGGTGTGGGATCCGGCGAGGTGGACGGTCGCGAGCCGACGGTTACCGTCCTAACCCGCCGCGTTCGGTGACCTCGAGGATGAATTTGACGTTCCGAACGATCTCCTCCGGGGAGGTGTCTGTGGCGTCGTCGTACAGGTCGCTCGTCCGGTAGAGGATGTTCGAGAGCTGTTTGCTTTCGCTCGTCTCGCCGCGAACGTCGTCTGCAACCTCCCTGAGGAGGGCAACACGTTCTGGGTCGGGCTCGAATTCGTGTTCGGGGTCGCTCATCGCTACTCCGCCTGTGTGTCTTCGGGCGGCGTTCGACTCGAGGCTGACGTGGAGACGCTCCGCCGGTGCACGATGCCGATGTTGTCGGCGACAGTCGCTGTCAGGTCCCGGAAGGCATCTCCGGTGGTCCCGTCGTCCTCGAGGACAGTCGGTTCACCCTCGTCGCCGCCGGCCCGAACGGTGGGGTCGAGCGGGATCGAGCCGAGAAACGGCAGATCGTGGCTTTCGGCGAACGCCGAACCGCCGCCAGCGCCGAAGATGTCGTGATCGCCGCCGCAGTCAGGACAGACGAACGTCGCCATATTTTCGGCGATACCGAGCACGACGGTGTCGTGACGGGCGAACATTTGTAGTCCCTTGCGGGCGTCGTCGAGGGCGACGTTCTGTGGCGTCGTGACGATGACGGCCCCCGTGACAGGAATCGTCTGGAGCATCGTCAGTTGAGTGTCGCCAGTCCCCGGCGGAAGATCGATCACGAGGTAGTCGAGGTGGCCCCACTCGACGTCCTCTGTCAACTGGGTAATGACCTTGTGAACCATCGGTCCCCGCCAGATGACCGGGTCGTCCTCGCCGAGCAAAAAGGCCATGCTCATGAGCTTGACGCCGTACTTCTCGGGCGGGACGAGGGTTTCGTCTTCGGTCGCCAGCGGGGGCTCGTCAGCATCGAACATCCGCGGCACGTTCGGACCGTACACGTCTGCATCGAGCAAGCCGACACTGGCACCGAGTTGTGAGAGCCCAGCTGCGAGGTTGACCGAGACCGTCGACTTCCCGACGCCGCCTTTGCCCGAGGCGACGGCGATGACGTTTTTCACGTTGGGCAAGACCGTCTCCGGTCCGGCATCGTCACGTCCCGGAATACTCGCTGAGAGATCGATCTCGAGTCCGGTATCCGACAGGGCGTCCCGAACGTCGCCGGCCATCGCGGTTTCAGTCGGTGAATACGGGGCGCCAAGGGCGAGGTCGATGGCGATCACCTCGTCGTCCACCGTCACCTCGTTGACCAGGCCAAGAGAGACGATGTCGTCGCCAAGGGTGGGGTCCTCGACCGTCTCGAGACGCTCGAGCACGCTTGCTTTGTCCATACGCCATGGTGGTTGCCGGTGGTCGAAAAGCGTTGTGCTCGCCGGCGGCAATCACTGTCTTCAGGGTCGGAAGTCGAAGCGAGGGCCACCGTACGTCGGCGGATCTGGCTCGAGTTCGACGCCGTGTTCGAAGCGGACGTAATTGAGATAGAACGGGCGACCACAGCCCTCGATCGGGTCGCCATCCCAGTCGGTGACCGGCTGGTCTTCCCCGCAGTGAAACGCGATCCCGTCGGCGGCCTCCCGGCGTTCGATATCGTCCGCTGGTGTCGCGTAGGTCCAGCCAGGTTGGGCCATCGTCGTCACCGATCGGTCCGCGAGGTCGACGGTTCGCTCGAGGCTGACGACGGCGTCACAGTGCGGGCACGTGTAGCGGACGGTGACGGTCCGGTCCATACGCGTAGAACGGGTGCTCGAGTCAAAACGTGTCCGGTCGAGGAACCCTGTTTGATGGGTGCGGTGGGCAGTAGCTGAAAGAGTCGCTCAGAACGTGTCTCGAAGCCGATGATCCGGCTACGACGAGAAGAATCCGCGTATGCGAGCAAGAAATCCGGCCTTCGGCTCCGAATCGTCGTCCGAGTGTTCGTCCTCAGTGGCAGTTTCTCGAGCAGGGCTGTCGTTCGTTGATTCCTCGAGCGAGCCAGCAAGTGGTCCGGCGGCGTCCGTGGCATCCGTCTCGGTAGCGGTTGCACCGTTGCCCGTCGGTGTTCCCTCGAGATCATCGAGCGACAGATCGATATCGGAGACATCCGGTGTCCGTTCGCGACCCTCACCAGCCTCGGCAGCCCGGACGTCAGCACCCGTGACCGTTCCCTGTTCGATCCGGGTTTCGAGACCCTCTGCTGGGTCCGGACTCGAGGACGTGTTGTGTGCTTCGATTTCCGAACCTGCGTCTCCTCCAGACGTCTCGAGTTCGTTCGCGTCCGATTGGGGGGATGTGGTGGGTGATTCATCCGGCCCGTCCGCTGCGACCGTCCCAATCGCCTTCTCCGCTGACTCGCTCGGTCCGTGAGGGAGGGTTTCGTCGCCGTCCGAGTCCTCGCGGGTCGACGTGACAGGCTCAGGCTGTGGTGGTTCCGCTGATGATTGCGTTTCGTTCAGCGAGTTCAGGATATCGTCGACGCTCTTGTCCGAGACGACGCGTTTTGGACCGCCACCTGGTCCATCCGCACCCGCATCCCCCTGGCCACCGTCGTCCGTGTGATCGCCCATGGTGGAGATGTGATGAGCGCACCGGCATAAGCGTTCTCGGTTCGGGGATCGAGAACGCGCTTGAGTCACTCGCGGTCGGCGGCGAGCACCACGTTCACGACGGCGCCGAGTACGATGAGGATCCCCGCGAAGTACAGCCAGGTAACGAAGACGAGGATGGCCCCGATGGCCCCATAGGCTTCATATTGGCCCGCATTGCCCGCATAAACCTGAAAGCCGAGTTGGAGGATCACCCATCCAATAGCAGCAAATGTTGCGCCAGGAAGGATCTCACGCAGGGTGACCGAAACAGGCGGGAGGACGTAATAGATCGGCACGAATACCAGGACCAATCCTCCCAGCAGTGTTACCCATCCAAGAAGCCCACCAAAAGGGATTTCGGCGGCAGCAACCCCGATAACCGCCCCGAGGGAAATCATCAACAACAGTGCAAGCACACCTGAGAACAACACGGTGAGTCCATCCCGGATCTCCTCGAGCAACGAGTCCTCACCGGCGCCTTCGTACACCTGATCGAACGCGAGCGAGAGGCCGCGAAACACTTTCAGCGCCCCCCAGGTTGAAATCCCGAGTGCGACCACCGTCGCTTCCGCCCGCCCTGCCTCCGTCGTCAACACCTCTATCAGGAGGTCTTCTCCTGCCTCTGGGAAGAAGTCGCCGGCGGCCAGAATAATTCGTTCAGCGACTCGTTCCCCGCCCATAAATGAACCGACAACGAGTGCGAGTAAAACCATCGGTATCAACGAGACGAAGGCATAGTACGCAAATCCTGCAGCAAGGAACGTCACATCCCGTTCCTTTGCCGTAGTAAGGATGTCGACGAGGAGCGCACGGGGACCACCATATCGCTCGAGAGCCATGGCCACCCCTATGGTCTCGAGTATAAAGAGTATGGGACCCCATGCTTGCAGACGACACGGCCTACACCCTCGATCAGTGTCGGCTTAGACCAGGGTGCAGAAATTATGCGTGGCGAACACGTCCCCGTCCGTGCCGATATAAATTCCAACGCCTCCACGATCCCAGGCACTGATCTCCTGGTCCCCTCCATCGATGTCTTCTTCGAGAATCGCAGCACGATGTTCTTCAGAGTGCATCCACTGATCGACGAGCCCCTCGGCGAGTTCCTCGGCCGTCGTGTACTCGACGTGTTCCCCATCGTGGTCGCGTTCGACAGTCGTATCGAGATTCGTCCGAGCGATGTTCTCGCCATAGGCGTGACAGTAGTCCGCAACATCCTGGAATCGTTCGAACGGTGACTCATCGTCCTGGTTGACGTGGGACAACGCATCGTGTTCGTACATGTCCTGGCTGTGTGCACGAGAGACGGACGCAACCGTACCGTCGAACTCGAGTGCGTCCAATCCGTGTTCCGCTCGTTCTTCGTTGACGAGTTCGTGGACTTTCATCTCGACGTCGCCGGCGTGTACCGTCTCCTCGCTCGTCTCGTAGGTGGTGTCTCCAGGGTCATCAGGGTCGGTCACAGCGGGGTCACGGTCGCCTGCCTCGGGGGGATCGACCTCGGTGGTAGTGCCGTCGAGATACTCGACAGCCTGTGGGGCAAGCACCACACCTGCGAGAACGAGAGTGACGAGCAGCCCGACAGTAATGAGAATCGAGCCGAGACGAATACTGCCACGGGTGTTCGCGACAGTGAAAGACGGTGTAGGGGAGGACACGTGGCGACTGGACCGGCGCATACGTGCACTGATTGGGCGACGCTGATAAATGAGTCGGAGTCGGGCGTGAGGGGGCGTTACTCACCACCTGGATCACCGAACAACGTTTCGTGAAAGGCGATAACTAATCCGGGTACGACCGCCATGAAGAGGTGCTCTTCGATCGGAATACCACCGACTTCGTATCCGGTCCGAAGTTTGATATCGAAGACGCCGACCTCGAGCGTGTACCAGTCCCAAAAGTAGGCGATCGGATACAACGCGAGGATCGTGACGGCCGCACGACGGAGCGCACCGGCTCGCCGGAGCAGTCCGAACGCGATCGCACCCCAGAAAATCTCTGTTGCCAGGTATGTGTACCGTCCAAAAACGGTGATGTCTCGGGCCATGTGTCATTGAGGGACTGGAGTTTCAAAAAAGGATACTGTTAGCGGTACGAAGTCGGAACGGGGCAACACGTTAAATACTTCCGCGAGAGTACTGGCAAGTGGAACGATGAATATCGCCGATATCGCCACCACGGAGTACGTCGAAGTGGACGTCGGGACCCGAATGGGGAAAATCCGTTCGACCTTCGAGAACGGCAATCCCAAGGGGCTAATTGTAACCGACGACGACGAGTACGCTGGGGTCATCAGCGAACGAGAGGTGCTCCAGTCACACGTCGAAGACGACGCCAAGGTGGCGGCGTTGATCAAGCCGAGCCGGAACGACCCCGCCCCTAAGCTTGACCGGCACGAGGACGTTCGGGAAGCCGCCCGAATGTTGGTCGAAGGAAACACCAAGGTCGCGCCGGTGTTCGAAGGCGACTCGCTATGGGGCGTCATCACCGATAATGACCTTCTGGGTGCAGTCCTCGAGAACCTGGATGCCATCACGGTCGCTGACGTCTACACCACCGATCCAGTAACACTCGCTGAGGACGATGGGATTGGGAAAGCGGTTAACCACCTCCGAGAACATGGCATCTCGAGGCTCCCCGTGGTCAACGAAAACGGCTATCTGACCGGTGTCGTCACCACCCACGACATCGCTGACTTCGTCATCCGACGAAACGAACGGATGACCACCGGCGACCGTGTCGGTGACAACGAGCGGATGCTCGACGTCCCGATTTACGATATCATGAACAGCCCCGTGCTCACGACGACTGCCGACTCTACCGCTCGAGAGGCCGTCGAGACGATGCTCGAGCACGATTACGCAGGCCTCGTCGTGACGCCGGACGACGACGATCGCGTTATCGAGGGCGTCGTAACGAAAACGGACGTCCTGCGTGCACTCACCTTCACGGAAGAAGAACACATGGACGTCCAGATCACGAACATCTCGTTGATGGACACCATCACGCGAGAGTCAGTCGTCCAGAGCATCCAGAGCGTCTCAGATAAGTACGCTGACATGCAGGTGTTCCACGCCCACGTCCGATTCCACGAACACAAAGAGAAGCTCCGTGGCACCCCGTTGATCCAGTGTCAGATCCGCCTCCGGACGAACAAATCACAGGTCGCTGGCTCAGGTGAGGGGTACGGCGCTGAAAATGCCTTCCGTGTCGCCCTCGACAAACTCGAGCGAAACGTCCTCGAGTTGAAAGGCGTGCGCAGCGACGAGGAGTACCGCGGTCAGTTGCTTCGCAAACTCAACGAGTTGTAGGACGTTCGCGGTTCATTTTTCGAGACAGTGTTGCTAAGTAGCTCCTCGGGCAAGCCCTGGCTATGACACGCTTTGGAACCGCGGGCATCCGGGGGCCGGTCGGGGAGACGGTCACGCCGTCGCTCGCACTCGCCGTTGGGCAGGCTGCTGGGGAGCCAGGACTGGAGTTCGTTATCGGGCGCGATGGTCGTGAAACGGGCGACGCACTTGCCAGTGCACTCGAGGCAGGGCTGTTGAGCGCTGGGGCAGCCGTCGAACGCATAGGGACGGTCCCGACACCAGGGCTCGCGTTCGCCTCACGGGGCCGTCACGGCGTCATGATCACCGCGAGCCACAACCCGCCTGCGGATAATGGCATCAAGCTCTTCGTCGACGGTGTAGAGTACGACCGAGCGGCCGAGGAGGCGATCGAAGCCGGTGTCACAGGGGAGACGAAACAGACCGCGCCGTGGGACGAGTGGGGGACGAATCGTCAGGGGAGCGTCCTGGGAACGTACCGCAGCGCCGTGGCCGACTACATCCGTACCCAGTTTGGAGACGGTGACGACCAGCCATTGGCCGACTGTTCAGTCGCCGTCGACTGCGGGTCGGGTGTCGGTGCACTGGCCACCCCACAGGTGCTCGAACGTCTCGGTGCGGACGTCGTCGCTATCAACGCCTCAGTCGACGGGCACTTTCCAGCCCGTCCGAGCAAGCCCACTCCAGAGACACTCACCGAGTTTTCGGCGTTCCTCGAGGACGGCTCGTTCGACCTCGGGTTGGCACACGACGGTGACGCCGATCGAATCGTCCTGCTCGATAGCGAGGGTGCCGTCGTCCACGAGGACACTGTGCTTGCCATCGTCGCCGGAGAGTACGTTGCCCACAGTGAGGCGGCCGATCCAGTCGTCGTCACGACGCCAAACGCCTCCGCTCGAATCGACGCTCACGTCCGTGACGCCGGCGGTCGAGTCGAACGAGTCCGGTTAGGTGCGTTGCACGAGGGGATCGCTCGGGTCGAATCGGCCGCGACGGACGTCGACGGTGCGGACGCGGACACCGACGTCGTCTTTGCCGCCGAACCATGGAAACATATCCACACCGCCTTCGGCGGCTGGATCGACGGCGTGACCAGTGCTGCCGTCTTAGCGACACTCACAGCTCGAGCAGGCTCCGTCGACGCACTTCGAGAACCCATCGCCGAACGGCCGTATCGAAAGGTTTCGATTACCTGTCCCGATGAGTCGAAAGCACCAGCGATGAAGTCACTCGAGGACGCATTACCGGCCGCGTTCGACGGACCGACGGTCGATACCGCCTACGGGATCCGCCTCGAGTTCGAGGACGCAGCCTGGCTCCTCGTCCGCCCGAGTGGGACGGAACCCTACGTTCGACTGTACGCCGAAAGCGACGACGTCGACGCGCTAGTCGCGGAAGCGACGGCCGTGATCGAGACGGCAATCGCAGACGCCCCGTGAGAACTGGCTGCTGGTTGTATTGCAATCCTCGAGAGGCCCCGATGCTCTCGCATTATGATGCATATACCGGCGGTATCCCGCAGCGTCGGAAATTAATGGAGGGACGAGAGCCAGTTTGTCTAGGGATTGTGGTGGTGACCCGTTCGGTGTCACTTCGATCGATCTCTCCGTCTGAAAAATCGACGAGTCGGCCGAGCTTACGACCTGAACCGACTCACCGGTCGAGTTTCCCTCCCAGGACCTTTGCGGCAGTGAGAATTGGGTCCCAAACAGGACTAAACGGGGGTGCGTACGCGAGGTCGAGATTCTGGAGTTCCGAGACGGTTAGGCCAGTAGTCACGGCGGGTACGACCGTGTCGATTCGCTTTGTCCCCTTCTGGCCGACGAGGCTCGCACCCAGCACACGCTCGCTCTCGCGATCGGCCATCAGCGTCACCGTGAGCGGTGTCCCACCGGGATAGTAGTGGGGGCGTGTGGGCGCTTCGATCGTCACAGAGACCGGATCAAACCCAGACTCGCGGGCTTCCTCCGGGTCAGTTATTCCGGTTCGTGCCGCCCCAAGATCGAACGCTTTGACGATCGCGGTGCCGGCAGTTTCGCCGACCGGTGTGGGATCGCTCGAGACCGTCGAACCGATCGCTCGACCGGCCCGGTTCGCCGTCAGCGCTAACGGGACGTAATCGGGTTCACCGGTCACGGCGTTCGTCGCTTCAGCGCAGTCGCCAGCGGCGTAGACATCCGCAACATTGGTGCGGCCGTATTCGTCTGTCGCGACCGCGCCCGTTGGACCGACCTCGATACCGGCTTCTTCCGCCAGTTCGACGTTCGGCCTGACCCCGACGCCGACGATGACGAGGTCCGCTGGTACCGACCCCTCGTCCGCGAGTTCAACTGACTGGACTGTCTCGCTCCCGGCGAACCCTTCGACAGCTGTCTCACGGTAGAGGTCGACGCCCCGTTCCTGAAGGTGGTCCCCGACGATGTTGGCTGTCTCCTCACCGAACGGCTGGAGGATGTGTGGGAGCATCTCGAAGATGGAAACGTCGACGTCGCGTTCGACCAGGGCCTCAGCCATCTCGACGCCAACGTAGCCACCACCAACGATCGCTGCCGTCTCCGGCTCGGCGGCGGTCACGTAGTCTTTGATCCCTTCCGCCTCATCCATGCTGCGGAGGGTGAAGACACCATCGAGGTCAATTCCGTCGAACGGCGGTTCGATCGCGCGAGCGCCGGTCGCGAGCAGAAGATCTCCGTATGGCTGATCGAAACGGTCGCCGTTTGCCTCGACGGTGACGACCGTTTGCCGTGGATTCACCTCGACCACTTCGTGGCCCATTCGAAGGTCGACCTCCCGCTCTTCGCGGAACTCTTCGGGCGTCATGGCGACGAGATCCTCGAGGTTCTCGACGGTCCCCTTCACGTAGTAAGGCATCCCGCAGGCCGCATACGAAACCCACTCACCCTTCTCGAAGACGATCACGTCCCGATCTGGATCCTCGCGCTTTGCCTTGCTCGCGGCGCTCATTCCGGCCGCGTCTCC
>PUKM01000263.1 GCA_003552325.1 Natrialbaceae archaeon
CCCGTGGGCGTGATGACGTAGTTCGGGGCCCGTTCCTCGTCGCTTTCGGTGTGTGAAACGATCGAGTCGTCGAACTCCGCGGCGAACAGTCGGTAGGCGACCTCTCGTCCGGGGAGTTGCTCATCAGCGCTCATGGGCTGACCTCCGTCACTGGTTCATCAGCCGCCTCGAGCAGCGATCGAGCCCGGTCGACCGGGTCGTCGTCGCTCTCGTCGAAGGTGGTCGAATCGAGGTTCGCCCCGTACTCGTCGACCGAAAGGTGGCCACGGACGCGATACTCGCTGCCAACGATGTGCTCGCGGATGGTGTCGGCCACGGCTTCCTGGTCCATCGCGTCGCGAGCTTCCTCCTTGGCGTCTTCGACGTCTCCGCCGTAGACGGCCTCGGTGAGTTCGTCGTCGAGGACGACGGTGACCGCGCCGGTGCCATCGTCCAGGATTGCCTTCACGCGCAGGTCGTCGATCCCGTCGACGGAGCCGTGGGTCCGACACTGCCCCTTCTGGATAACCCGACGACACTCCGGACAGCGCTGGATCAGGCCGGAGCCGTCCCGGACGGCCAGGAGGTTCCCGACCAGTTCGACGTCGTAGACGCCACCGGTGGCGATGGCCTCGCCGATTCCCATCTGTGGGGCCTCGGATCCGACATCGATGGCGTCCTCGAGGGCCGTCACGGTCGAAAACTCGGAGACGTTGACCTCGGGGACGCCACGGAACTCCCGGACGTAGGCGTTCTCGATCCGCACCGAAGCACCCGCTTCGATCGCCGGCACCGGATCCCAGTTCGTGAACGGGAGCCGGCCACTTTCATCCCCCAGTACACCGCTGAGGATCGTTGTCTCCCCGTCACGGCCGTCGATCGTTCGTTCCTCACACTCGAGGACGGCGACCTCGAGGGTTTTCGCTCTGTCACCAGTCCGGAGACTCGCGAGGTCGGCTTCCCCGCCGACTTCGTACGGGACCTCGAGGCCGTCGTCGAGGAACGAGAGGGAGGTGTTCTCCCCGAGATTGAGTTCGGGCTCTCCGTCCCACTCGCGGACACCGGCGTTGCCGGCCTCGACCGTGTCGCCGGGTGAGAGGCCGAAGTCCTCCCAGGCGGTGAAGTCGATGACACCCGTGTCGTCGGCGAGTTCACCTTCGACGATGACGTGGTCTGACCCCTGATACCGGATCGAGCGTTCGCCCGCGGTGAGCACGACGCCGGTCACGTTGACAGCGGTTTCATCCGGCGAAATGTCCGCGATTGCCTTGGTCGAGGGACTCGAGCCCCCGCCACTCGAACCGTCGCCGTACTTTCGACGGAGGCTCTGGGTGGCCTCATCGAGTGGGACGCTGTACTCGAGTAAGTTCTGTAAGTCTGCTTTGACCTCCTCTTTGTCAACACCGAGATCGGAGGCGAGATCCTCGGCATGGGTATCGATCTCCATCGTAATTGCTTATCCTCGCTACGGGATAAAAAGCGTTCTCGCAACGGGGTGAAAGTGAACGCACGCTCGAGCGTATCCGAAAACTGTGCGCCGAAAGCGGAGCGTAGCTTCATAAGCGGTGACTGGCCACTGTGAGTATGGACGTCATCGTCAACGCCGCAATGAGCGCCGATGGGAAACTCTCCTCGCGTCGGCGCGAACAGGTTCGCATCAGCGGCGACGCCGATTTCGACCGGATGGATGCCATCCGCGCAGCCGCAGACGGCGTCGTCGTCGGAATCGGGACGGTTCTTGCGGACGACCCGAGTCTGACGGTCAAATCCCCCGCCCGCATCGATGCCCGCCGCGGCCGTGGTGAGCCACCCCACCCCGCACGCGTCGTGATCGATTCACGAGGACGGACGCCGCTCGAGGCGACGGTCCTCGGTGACGAGGCTGACACGTACGTCTGTGTGAGTAAGGCGGCCCCTCGGTCGCGACGCGACAAACTCGCCGCGGACGCGACGGTGATCGTTGCCGGTGACGAACGTGTCGACCTCCCCCGAGCGGTGGCGGGCCTCGAGGACGCCGGTCTCGACCGTCTCATGGTCGAAGGCGGGGGTGAACTCATCTTCTCGTTCCTCGCCGCTGGCCTGGTCGACGAGCTACGCGTGTTCGTCGGCCCGCTCGTTATCGGCGGCCGTGACGCCCCCACGCTCGCCGACGGCGACGGGTTCCTCGATGACTTTCCCGAACTGACGCTCGAGGACGTCACGCGACTCGACGATGGGGTCGTTCTCTCGTGGACGGTCGACGATTCCTCGAGGGTGTAAGAACGTCACACTGGCCGTTGCAGCCAACAGGTATATAACCGAACGTGTGCTGCACCCACCAACGACCGGTGCGCGACGTGAAATACACGCAAACTGTGCCGCTTTGGACGGTGTTCACCCTGTCACTCGCCTGTTTTGCCGTTGCAGGTTTCATCGACACAGCAACGGCGAGCGCCTACAGCCTCACCGCTGGCGTACTTGTGGTCAGTGGCGTCTACGGCATCGCCCGCGTTGCTCGAGCGGTGAGCCGCCCGCTGTTGGCCAGGCTCTCCCTGGGGCTGTGGCTCGTCTTCATTGCCATCGCCGCCGTCCACGCTATTGGCCTCACGACTGTGGGCGCGGTTGTCCCCGCACCAACTGACGGCGTCGTCGCCACAGTAGTTGGACTCACGTGGGCTACGCTCGTCGGGGCGTGTTCGACGACGACGTTCCTCGGGCTCCGAGAATACGCCGCCAGCAGTCAGACGACTGTCGTCGAAGATATCGTCGAACAGGAGTACGACTACGACTATTGATGCGGGCTGCTGTCCCTGTATACAGGTGCTCGACAGACGGATCGCAATTGGACCGGCACCGACGGACAGCAGACCGTATGAGTCGGGCGCTTACCGGGTCTCCTGATATCGATAACTCACCGCAATGCCTTCTCCCAACGGGAGGACGATCGTCTCGAAATCGGGGTCGGTCCGAACGGCCTCGAGGTAGTCCGCCACTCCCTGCGTGTGTTCGTTGACCTCGGACGGCGCACCGCCCTCGACGATCTCGAGCAGTTTCTCGAACTCGATGATCCCGGCACACATGGCGTTGTCGGCGACGATGACACCGCCGACCGGTATTTTCGACCGAACGGCTTCGAAGGCCTCGCGGTAGCGATGTTTCTGGTGGTCGATCAACACCACGTCGAACGGCCCGTCGTACCGTTCGATCGTCTCGAGGGCGTCGCCGAGTTCGTATCGGGCCAGGTCGTCGTAGCCGCCTCGTTCGAGGTAGGTTTTCGCGAGCTCGAGTTCGTCCTCGTCGACCTCGGTGAGGACGATTTCACCGTCTGCGGGAAGTGCCTCGGCGAACCAGTAGGCGGAGTAGCCGTATCCCGAACCGAACTCGAAAATCCGTGTGGCATCGACCATCCTGGCGAGGAGTCGAAGCGTGCCGCCGACCTCGGGGCCGACGTGCGGAAAGCCTTCGGCGGCGGCGAAGTCGTCCATCTCGGATAGCGTCTCGTCGGGCCCTGGGCCGGTTGCACGAACGAATCGCGCGATCTCCTCACGAAGAATCTGGACCATACCCGCCGTTCGTGGGGCGTCCAGTAAAACGCTCGGGCGCACTCGGGACGGTGCTAACCCAGACCCTGACGCTTGAGTCAGCAACCGAACCCGCCATCAGACGTCGCGATCGACGACGAACTCGGTGAATGCGAGCAACTGCGCCTCGGCGTCGGGCTCGAGATCCAGGTCGAGGTCCTCGAGGGCGGCTCTGGCTTCCTCGGCGAACCCGAGGGCCCGCTCGCGGGCGAACTCGATGCTCCCGGTGGACTCGAGAATCTCGAGGGCGTCGACGATCTCTTCGTCCGTGTTGTGCTCGCGTTCGAGCAGTTCCTCGAGACGCATCGCGGTCGCCGGGTCGGCCGTTTCGACGGCGTGCATGACCAGCAACGTCTTTTTGCCCTCACGGATGTCGTTGCCGAACTCCTTGCCGAAGTCGCCGGCCCGGCCGAGTGAGTGTTCGACGTCGAGAATGTCGTCGCCGATCTGAAAGGCGATGGACGTCCGCTCGGCGTACCGAGCGACGGCCTCCTCGACGGTGGCTGACTGGCCCGTGACGATGGCGGCCAGTCGGGCGACGATCCGGCCGAGACAGCCGGTCTTGCACGCACACATCTCGAGGTACTCATCGGTCGAGACCCGAACGTCGGCCTCGTTGTGCCAGCAGATGTCCATGCCCTGTCCGAGATGGGTTCGGTTGAGTTCGGACATCAGCATCTCGTAAGCTTGCAGTCGGGTCTCAGGTGAGAGGTCGCCGGGATTGTGGGTGAGGATCTTCAGCGGCAGGAAGTACATCGCGTTGCCGGCGTTGAGCGCGATGTCCTCGCCGTAGCGGTGATGGAGTGCTGGCTCACCGCGTCTGATTGACGCGCTGTCTTCGACGTCGTCGACGATGATCGTCCCGTTGTGCAGAATCTCGGGAATGCAGGCGTAGGGGAGATACGCCATCGGGTCTTCGCCAAAGGCGTCGACGAACACCAGAAAGAGGACGGCACGCCAACGTTTCCCGCCCCGATCGAGCAGGTCCCACAGCGGATCGGACAGTGCCTGTTGGATCCCCTCGGCGTCGTATTCGAACGACGGCTCGCCGAAAAACGACTCGAGGTAGGCCTCATCGACCTCCCGTGGCAGGAGTTCGGCTATTGCCTCGTCGACGATCGGTCGCCAGTCGGCAAGCGCGTCTCGCATACCTAAGCGGTTGCTGAGTGACGACAAAAGCCTTCAGATTTGTTTTGAACACTGCAATCGTTTATGGTTGTTTCAGAACGTTTAGGATGGTTGACCGGGAAAGAGGGGGTATGGCAGACGAAGCCGAACTCCGTGAGCAATTGACCGAGGCCTTCGAAGGCGCAGATTACCCCGTATCGAACCAGATGGGACTCGTCCCCGCTCTCCCGGACGGGCCGATGACGAAGTTCGAATCCGGTGACGTCAGCTTCACCGCGATGGAACTCGGGACGAAACTCTCGGGCCACCAGGAGTTTCCCTACGACGACGTCGACAGCCTCGTCGATGACGTCATCGAGGGACTGAAAGCCGAAGGCGAGCTGTAGACTGCGTCCCCTTTTTGACGCTACGGCGAGAGTTGCGAGCCGCTGGCTTTTGCCGTAGACGCGTTCAGTCGAGCAGTCACTACTCGAGCGACTCGGCGTATTCGACGTCGACGGCGGTGGCGGTGGGTTGTGCGCCATCGAGGGTGATCTGCCAGTCGTCGACGACCGAGGGGTCGTTCCTGGCGTTCGTGAGCCGCGTGCGAACGTCGAGGACGTCGACGCCGTAGAAATC
>PUKM01000133.1 GCA_003552325.1 Natrialbaceae archaeon
CTGGTCCGAGGGGGCGTGCTCCTCGGGTGTGCTCACGAGCGGTCACCTCGAGTTGGCGGTGTCGATTTGGTACGGAATGTGAAAGCGTCCATGGAGATCGCTACCCGGAGTGGGTAATCACGTAGGACCTTCTGGTAACCAGGCTTTGTTATCCCCGACCTGAGAGGCCGGTAGTGTGGCGCTACGAACCGTCACCACGCCGGTTTCGACGCATCTCCTCACAATCGCTCACCGACCCGTGCGCTCGGGTAACCGGCGCTCGTCACGAGAAAATGTCAGATTCAGTTGCTCTCATAAGCGTTGACCAGTACAATGGGCTTTCGGTCGGGTAGTCGCGTGATAGTAAAGGGTCACATCGTGGCAAACCGGTGTGTGAGTGTTTCGATGACACCGGACGCCAGGGACATCGTGCCCGTCGACCGAGGACCGGACCCATGACCGAGGGGTCGTTCTCACAGGCCGAGCTGTTCGACGTGTTCAGCAACGCCAGACGACGGCAGACCGTACAGTATCTCAAACGTCACCAGGGAACCTGTGACCTGGCTCCACTGGTCGAGCAGGTTGCCGCCTGGGAAAACGACACGGCGATCGACGAGGTGACACGAGCCCAACGCCGACGGGTCTACATTTCGCTCTATCAGACCCACCTTCCCATGCTCGAGGATCACGGCATCGTCGACTGGGACCCCGATGCACACCGGATCGAGCTTCTCCCCAGCGTGGACACGTTCGAACCGTATCTCGACCGTCACCTCGAGGCGAAACGCCCGTGGCACTGGTACTACGCGACGCTGTCGTTCGGTGGCGCGCTCGCGTTCCTCCTGGTGTCGGTGGGGCCTGCCGCCGCCTCGAGTGCCCCACTCGTCGCACTCGGGTTGTGTGTGTTTGTCTTCGTCCTCGCGTGTGTCCACTTCCTCTCACACCGACGGCGGCTGCCGAATCCGTTCAGCAGTGCCTAGTGCGGGAGAACTACATTTGACGCTGTTTTCGGAGACCAGGACAGCCATCACGGTACCACCACAGGACGGCGACGACGAACAAGAGCCACTGGAACGCCCGAAACACCGTCCGGTCGGTCACTGGCGTGACGATCATTTCGACGATCGCAGGCGGTTCGAACACCTGTTGATTGTATCCGAAGATCGGTCCATCGAGGAACGGCCAGCAGAGAAACTCGGTCCCGAACGGATATCCCAACAGGAGCCGTGGCGGGAGGTCAGCGAGCAGATGGGAGAGGTGTCCGATGGAAAACGCGACCGCGACATCCAGCCGCCGCCACCGGGCCCCGAGTGCAACGACGAGTGTGATGAGAACGCCGGCGAACACCGCCGAGTGAGCGAGTGATCGCCCGCTCGAGAGGACGCCAACCCACGATAACGGCTTATCGATCAGGTCAGCCACCTGTGATCCGACGACGACGGCCACGACGGGCAACCCCCGCGGTGGTCGTCCCTCCTTTATATGCGTATAGCCAGCATACAACAGATACGCCACGCCGAGATGTCCCCATGGCCACATTGGCCATTACTACCCCGATCACCCCAAAAGGTGTGCGCCGAATACCCGGCTCGTAGGCTGCGCCTTCTGCGCTATCGTGGCAATGAAGGCCGTGGTACACCTGCTCGCCGACCTCTCTGGCGATCAGGTGTGCACTGACTTGCAGTGGCTACTATACTCCGTCGCAACGGCGAGCGACATCGCGACGGCTCTTACACGAGTCCCTCGAGCGGCCGAAACCAGACGGCGGCGACGAGGAGGGCGAGGAAGACATAGCAGCCGCGGATGAGGAGCATGGTCGCCAGGGTTGGCTCCGCTCGAGCGGCGATGACGCCAATCACGGCAAACGCCACGACGGCGAGCACGGCCCCGACCGGAAACGTCCCGAGCGCGACCAGTGCAATCACGACGGCCAACCCCGCAACCATGAGCCCGTATGCCGCAGTGTAGGCCCGCTCGCGGCCAATGACCACCGCCACCGTGCGCTTGTCGATCGACCGATCGTAGTCGAAATCTTTCGTGTCGTCGATCACCTTGATCCCCGAGAGGACGAGCAAAAAGACGACGGCAAAGGCAACCGGCACCGCCTCGAGCGCCATCGCCTGGACGTAAAAACCGCCGAGAATACTCAGCGCAATGCCCGCAGGATACCCCATCGTCGCCGAAATCGGGTGCATATCCAGTTGCGGAGCGTGATGGTAGGCGATGAGCCAGGTTGGGAGGGTGAGTACGACGGCGACCCAATCGACCACGACGAAAAGCACGACACAACACAGGGCAAACAGGCTACTGGAGGCGACCAGCCCGAGTCGACAGCCGGCAACGGTCAGGGGGTGGTCGTCGTCTTCCCCACGGAGGTGAAAGTCGACGTAGCCGTCTTTCACGTGGGCCGTATAGACGGCGGCGAACATCGCGACGACGTGGACCGTCGCCGCGACGGGGTCAGTGCCGGTTGCGAGGACGGCACCGAACAGGGAGGCTGCCAGTGGCGGCAACATGAACACTGGATGGACCTGTGACCAGAACGCCCGGCCGGTTGCCTCGAGTCCAGTGCCATGTCTCGCCAGGGCCATACCCGTGGTAAGGTGGCACGTCACATAAGTTCACGTGCCTTCCCGCGGTCGATTTCTTCGCTATCCCATCCCGTCGTCACCGGGCGAGATACGCGATCCCGTCTGGATGCAGCTCAGTGTCGTACCGAGTGGTTTCAGTCCAGTCGTGACAGTCAATCACGCTCACGTCGTTCGTCTTGTTGTTGGCGACGAACGCTCGGTCACCTGCCTCGTCGAAAACCGTCCCGCCGGGCCAGATACCTACCGGAACCCGGGCGATCTCCCAGGGTCGTTGCTCCCCGTCACGAACGTGCTGGACGTCGATCACGGACACGTCGTTGCCCTCCCGATTTGGCACCAGCACGTAACGGTCTGTGGGTGAAGAGACCACCCGAATCGGGTTCTCCCCGAGCAGTGTGCGACCGGTGGTCTCGAGCGTCTCCGGATCGAGTATCGTGAGGCGGCTGTCGTTCTGGTTGGCGACTAACACACCCGCATCCGGGTGCACATCGATGCCTTCGGGTTCCTCGCCGACGACGGGATCACCCAGTATTCGTCGCTCGGCACAGTCGATGGCCGTCACACTCTCGCTCCCGATATTGGCGACGAACGCCCGCTCTTCGTTCGGCGTGATCGCCACCATGTGAGATTTGTCCTGGTGGGTGGGAAACTGCGTCAGAATCTCGTCAGTCTCGATATCGATCACGTACACGAGCGAACTGTACGTGGACGCAAGCCAGAGTTCACCGGCCTCCGCACGCACGGCGAGGCCGTGTGGGAAGTCGAACCCCTCGTGTTCGATTCGCTCGAGGAGCGACCAGGTGTCGGTATCGAAGACGAGCATCGACCCACCCAGTGAACACGTGACGTATGCCTTCTCGCCGTCCGGCGTGAGCGTGATTTCGTGGGGGTTGAAATCCGTCTCGACGACCGTCTCCGTCTCACCAGTCTCCGCGTCGAGCACCGACATCGTATCCGAGTCCTTGTTCAACACGAGCAGCGCATCGTTGTCTCCCATGGCTGTCCGAACAGACTCGAGGATCCTAAGGGTACGACTACCAGCAACGTACACACACCGTCAGTCGACACGAAACGGACTCGGACGTGCCGTCCAGTCCCACCCCGGCAACCGCTCCTGGAAGCCAGCCGCGAGCGCCGCCTCGAGGTCGTCGACCCCGGCGTTTTCGTCGGCAGGGCCGTGAACGTGGACATCGGCGTAGTGGAAGGTCGCCTCGCCGAGTGTGCGAAGCGGTTGGGTTCCGGAAATCGTGGCAGCCAGCTCTCGGCCGAGAATTTCGTCCACGATGAAGCCGGGATAATCACCTTCGACGTCCAGCTCGCGGAGGACGCTGACGAGGGCCGCGACGTTGACCGCGAGATCACCGTCAGCGAACACGTCGTCGACGGCCGAGCGATACTGTGCTTCAGTGACGGCATCGACGTCGGTCTCGAAGATGTCGCCGAGTTCGTCTCGGACGTCGTTGATCAGGGGAACGATTCGGTCGGCACGGTCGGCGACCCAGTCACGTTCGACACGAACGCGCTCGGGCGTCATGGTGAAGTCGCTCATGCCAGCCAATGGTGACCGGAGCATCCTGTGTGTTCCGACCCCGACTATTGCGAAGGCTTTTATATGATGCATGGAATAGGCTCGAGTAAGCGGGTTCTCCCTGGAATCTTCCCGTACGACCCAGGATAACCGACCTGGATGTGTGCACATCGGTGCACAGAGCACACTCAACGATGATTCACACCCGGATACCACCAGTAGAGAAGACGATGGTGAATCGGTCACGGACGTCGCCTCTCAGCAAACAGCCATTTCGGACGGGCGTGGGTGGCACCACCCCGTCGTCGTTTCAACACCCCGTGGAATCCGGCTTCCGGCGACGAGTTCACGCAAGCCACCTCTGGCGATTATGAGTACTGTAGAGCAGCAACTCGACGATCTGCAAGCAACGATCACGAGCGAGCTTCCGAACGATATCTCGGTCTCCTCGGTGAAATACGAAGGACCAGAACTGGTCATCTACACACGCGATCCGAAGAAGTTCGCTCGCAAAGGCGACCTCGTGCGCAAGCTCGCGAGCAAACTCAGAAAACGGATCACGATCCGACCCGACCCGGGCGTCCTCTCACCACCGACCGAGGCCCGGGCCGAAATCGAGAGCGTGATCCCTGAGGAAGCGGGCGTTACGGACCTCGATTTCCACGTCGATACCGGCGAGGTCGTCATCGAAGCCGAAAAGCCCGGGATGGTCATCGGCCGTCACGGCTCCACCCTCCGTGAGATCACGAAATCAGTCGGCTGGACGCCCGAAGTCGTCCGCACCCCGCCGATCGAATCCTCGACGGTCTCCAACGTTCGCAACTTCCTCAAACAGGAACGCGACGACAGACGGAACATCTTAGAGCGGGTCGGTCGCCAAATCCACCGCGAGGAGATGTCCGACGACGAGTGGGTTCGGATCACCACACTCGGCTGCTGCCGTGAAGTCGGCCGTGCCGCGTTCATCCTCTCGACGCCCGAAACCCGGATTCTCATCGACTGTGGTGACAAACCAGGAGCCGACGGCGAGGTGCCGTACCTCCAGGTTCCGGAAGCCCTCGGAGCCGGCGCACAGACCATCGACGCGGTCGTGTTGACCCACGCCCACCTCGACCACTCCGCGTTTATTCCGCTGCTGTTCAAATACGGCTACGACGGACCGATTTACTGCACCGAGCCGACGCGTGACCTCATGGGCCTGTTGACCCTCGACTACCTCGACGTCGCCGCAAAAGAGGGGCGAGCACCACCCTACGAGAGCGAGATGGTCCGTGAAGCCATCAAACACTGCATCCCACTCGAGTACGGCGACGTCACCGACATCGCCCCGGACGTGAAACTCACGTTCCACAACGCCGGCCACATCCTCGGCTCGGCCGTCTCACACTTCCACATCGGCGACGGCCTCTACAACGTCTGTTTCTCGGGGGACATCCACTACAAGGATACCCGCCTGTTCAACGGCGCGACGAACGACTTCCCACGGGTCGAGACCCTCGTGCTCGAGTCGACCTACGGTGGACGGAACGATTACCAGACCGACCAGGAAGACTCCGAACGGAAACTCAAAGAAGTCATCAAGCAGACCGCCGATCGGGGCGGGAAGGTGGTGATTCCGGCGTTCGCCGTCGGTCGGTCCCAGGAGATCATGCTCGTCATCGAAGAAGCCATGCGCAATGGTGATATTCCCGAGATGCCAGTTCACCTCGACGGGATGATCTGGGAGGCGACGGCGATTCACACGACCTATCCGGAGTATCTGCGCGACGACCTCCGAGATCGAATCTTCCACGACGACGAAAACCCGTTCCTCGCCGAGCAGTTCAACCACATCGATGAAGGAGAAGACGAACGTGAGGAGGTCGCAAGCGGTGGCCCCTGTATCGTGCTCTCGACGTCCGGGATGGTGACCGGCGGCCCAATTATGTCCTGGCTCTCACACGTCGGCCCCGACCCGGACTCGACGCTGTTGTTCGTCGGCTATCAGGCCCAGGGAACCCTCGGCCGCCGTATTCAGAACGGGTGGGACGAGATTCCGACCAGCGAAGTCGGCTCCAGAGGCCGAAACGGCAACGGTGGGGGGCGAGGGACCCTCCAGCTCAACATGCACGTCGAAACCGTCGACGGCTTCTCCGGCCACGCCGACCGCGCTGGCCTCGAGAACTTCGTCAGGACGATGAACCCACGTCCGGAAAAAGTGCTCTGTGTCCACGGTGACGAACGCTCGACCCAGGACCTCTCCTCTGCGCTGTACCACGAGTTCAACATGCGGACGTTCGCCCCCAAGAACCTCGAGACGTTCCGGTTCAGGTAGGTGGGTCGATCCGTCGACACCACCCGAAGGCGAACACTCTTGTTCCGGTGTGAATAGCGAGTTGTTTTTTAACAACAGTTGATTTCGGCTTCACAGCAACGTTTACGACGAGATTCGTGGTGGATTCTTCGGGTCGAAACCAAATGGCAATGAACGCCGTGGTCTATCAAGGACCACACGACGTCGCGATCGAAGAAGTAGAAGAACCGGAACTCGAACACGAGAACGATATCCTCGTCGATATCACGACCTCCTGTATCTGTGGATCAGACCTCCACATGTACGAGGGGCGGACGGCCGCGGATCCAGGCATCGTGTTCGGACACGAAAACATGGGCATCGTCAGCGAAGTCGGTGACGCCGTCACGACACTCGAGGAAGGCGACCGCGTGGTCATGCCGTTCAACGTCGCCTGTGGGTTCTGTCAGAACTGCGAAGACGGCTATACTGGCTTTTGTACCAACGTCAATCCGGGCTTCGCTGGCGGGGCCTACGGGTACGTCGCCATGGGGCCGTACAAGGGCGGCCAGGCGGAGAAATTACGCGTCCCGTTCGCCGACTTCAACGCCCTCAAACTCCCCGAGGGAGACGAACACGAGGATGCCTTCGCACTGCTCGCGGACATCTTCCCGACGGGCTGGCACGGCACCCGGTTAGCGAACCTCGAGCCAGGCGAATCGATCGCCATCTTCGGTGGTGGCCCCGTCGGGCTGATGGCGACCTACAGTGCCATGATTCAGGGAGCCTCCGAGATTTATACCGTCGACCGCGAGCCAAGCCGCCTCGAGCTCGCCGAGAAACACTGTGATGCCCACGCGATCAACTTCGAGGAGGGCGATCCGGTCGAACAGATCAAAGACGCACACGGCGGTGAAGTCGACAAAGGCGTCGACGCCGTTGGGTACCAGGCGATCGACCCGGAGACCGACCCCGGGGACGACGCCTACGATCCGGCTCGAGAGAACCCCGCGGTCGTATTGAACCAACTGATTCAGACGGTCCGCCCAACGGGTCAGATCGGCGTCCCCGGGTTGTACGTCCCCTCGGATCCAGGGGCACCGGACGAGATGGCCGCCCAGGGTCGCCTCGGCATCGACTTCGGGAAACTCTTCGAGAAAGGCCACAAGTTCGGGACCGGACAGTGTAACGTCAAACAGTACAACCGGCAGCTCCGCGATATGATCATCGAAGGGCGGGCCGACCCCAGCTGGGTCGTCTCTCACCGTGTCGACCTCGAGCAAGCGCCCGAGATGTACCAGAAATTCGATGACCGAGAAGAAGGCGTGACGAAAGTGTTGCTCGAGCCCTAACACGGGGCTTTCTGGGCCTCGTCGGTGTCGGTTCCCCAACGCGGTGACCGCCAAATGGGGACCGAGACGGTATTTTCAGGATCGAAGCCACGCTCGAGGGTGCTTCTCTCGCAGGTGTGGTTGATAGCGTTTGATGAGCGCGGGGTAGTTGCTGTCGACGGCGTACCACTGACAGTGTGGGCAACCGCGTTCGACGGTATCATCGGCTGAACGGACGTACGTTTGGGTGCGTCGCATAGGGAAATCGGATCGGCGGGTGGAGGGCCAATCTGTCCACCCATCGCTACCGGCACGTTATGAATCTGTTGGCCTCAGGACGGCACGGAAACACGATGGGTGGGAGGAACGCGTATGCTGGTTGGCGTCGTATCCGGACGCATGTGCCAATACTGCACCTACGCGTTCACCGACGGCTGGAGCCAGTTGCTCGAGTACGACGAGGTCTACCAGAACGCCGTGGCCAAACCGACGACGCAGTCGACACACGGATTTCACGAGAGCTGGGACGAGTTACGCGAGGATCTGGGCCTCGCATCTGAGGGGTAACGCGAGACCTCTACGGTCCGATCAGTCGGTATGTAGCGTCCAATTGTCTTTTCGGACACGCGAACTGAGGGACGCGAGAAGGCTGGCCACGCCACTCCCGCGTGCTACGGCCTTGCCTCCCACGTCACAACTCAGTCCTTATGTTTCGCGGGCCAACGCGGCGTTTTTGGGGCCTCAATTCGCTCGAGGTGGTCCGTTGTGAGCGACACCTCGAGGGCACCCACGTTCTCCTCGAGGTGGGCAATCGATCGAGGGCCGATGATCGGCGAATCGACCACGGGTTTGTGCAACAACCAGCTGATGGCGACCTGGGCGGGCGAAAACCCGGTTTCGTCGGCAATCGCTTCGATTTCCTCGAGGACGGCCCAGTTCTCGGGTGTGAAACGGTTAGCCGTGTACTCATCAGTGCCGGCGCGCAGGTCACTGTCGGGGTCCTCGTCTCGGCCGTACTTTCCGGTCAGAAAGCCACCAGCGAGTGGTGACCAGGGAATCACGCCGACGTTTTCGGCGGCACACACTGGAAGCAGATTGGCCTCTTCGTGGCGGTCGACGGCGTTGTACTCCGGCTGCATACAGACGAACCGTTCGCGGTTCTCGAGGTCGGCCGTGTAGAGTGCTTTGGTGAACTCGTAGGCCGTCATCGTGCTCGCACCGACGTACCGAACGAGCCCCTGGTCGATCAGCGAGTCGAGTGCCTGGATCGTCTCTTCGATCGGGGTGTGCTCGTCCCAGCGATGAATCTGATAGAGATCGATGTAGTCCGTTCCGAGCCGCTCGAGGCTCGCGTGACACTGGTCGAAGATGTGCTTGCGCGAGAGCCCCTGGCGGTTCGGTCCGTCACCCATCTCCCCAAACACCTTCGTCGCGATCACGAGTTCGTCACGGGTGTACGACTCGAGGGCTCGTCCGACGATTTCCTCGCTTTCCCCACGCGAGTAGACGTTGGCCGTATCGAAGAAGTTGATCCCCAGCTCGAGGGCCCGTTCGATGATCGCGACCGAAGCCGCCTCATCGTCGAGCATCCAGGGTTCTCCGCTGCCGAAATTCATACACCCGAGACAGAGCCGAGAGACCTCGAGTCCCGTCGAGCCGAGTCTGGTGTAGTCCATGTCGTCGACGGAGCCAATGGCGCGTGCAACCATGGCCCGAGTATCGGTTGCGGGACGCAAGTATCCACCCGGTGACGGCAATCGAACCCTCCCGTCATACGATATCACGTCTCACCGATAGATTATACGGCTGGAGTTCGTAGGGAGAGTGTGAGCGAAGAGTCCCAGCGACGCAATCTCAGAATGCCAAACGACGACGAAGTATTCGCCGTCGTGACAGAACATCTCGGCGGCAACCACGTCCGCCTCCAGTGTGAAGACGGCAAAACCCGTCTTGGCCGCATTCCCGGCCGGATGAAATACCGCACCTGGATCAACGAGGACGACATCGTCGTCGCCGAGCCCTGGGATTGGCAAGACGAGAAAGCAACCATCGAATGGCGCTACACCGGCCAGGATGCCGACCAGTTGCGCCGCGAAGGCCACATCGACTGAGCAGTTTATTACCTGCGCGGTTCTCGAGGTGACCCGTCCACGAGCGACTGTTATCGGTCACCGTCGGTAGAGACAGGGTACACCTTACTGCACAGTGACGCTTTTCGCGAGATTCCGGGGCTTATCGATCGCCCGCTCGAGGCCGGCAGCCGCGTGATACGAGAGCAGTTGTAACTGAACGTTCGCGAGCAAGCCAGCCAGTTCCGGCGTGACGTCAGGGATAGGCAGGTGAGCGTCGGCGATCGTCGTCGCCTGGTGGTCTTCAGGACAGACGGCGATGAGCGGGGCCCCACGAGTCTGTGCCTCTTCGGCATTGTTGAGCACCTTGGTATCTTCCTGGCCAGTAAAGACGGCGATCACCGGCGTATCTGGGGTAACGAGTGCTAGCGGTCCGTGTTTCAACTCACCCGACGCAAAGCCTTCGGCGTGTTCGTACGTGATCTCCTTGAACTTCAACGCCCCCTCGAGCGCCACGGGGAACCCGAGTCCCCGGCCGATGAAGAAGTACGACTGGCAGCCGAGATACTGCGTTGCCAGGCGTCTCCCATCCGTGGTCTCGAGGACGCGCTCGACGGCGTCGGGGAACGACTGCAGGTCAGCGAGGAGGGCCTCGAGGTTCGCCAACGACGCGCCAGTGAGATCCTGGCTGAGCCGTTGAGCGAGCAACAGCAACATGACGGCCTGTGAGGAGAACGTCTTCGTCGCGGCCACGCCGATTTCCGGCCCAGCGCGAATCAACAGCACGTCATCGGCGACTCTGGTTGCCGTCGACCCAACGACGTTGGTCACGGTGAGTACCCGTGCGCCCTGGTCCCGGGCGTGGCGCATCGCCGAGAGCGTGTCTGCGGTTTCGCCACTCTGTGTGACCGCAATGACCAGCGTGTGCTCGTCTGCCGGCGGCGCACTCACCTCGTACTCGTTTGCGAGATGCGTGGTCGTCGGAATCCCCGCGTTGTTCATCGCAATCGAGCCGTACAACCCGGCGTGATAGGAGGTGCCACAGGCGATGAACTGCACGCGCTCGATGTCGGTGAACGTCCCCGGCGGGAAGTGCTCGAGAGTCACGTCGTGGGCATCGTGATCGAGTCGGCCCTCGAGGGCCTGGGCCAACGACGTCGGTTGCTCGTGGATCTCTTTGTGCATGAAGTGATCGAACTCCCCTTTCCCCGCCTGTTCGGGGTCCCACTCGACCGTCTCCGGTCGGCGGTCGATCGCGTTCCCAGCGAGATCGGTAAACTCGATGCCATCGGGCCGAACGACGACGACGTCACCGTCCTCGAGATAGACCACGTCGTCGGTGTACTCGAGAAACGCGGGGACGTCACTGGCGAGGAAGAACCCGTCTTCGTCGAGGCCAACGACGAGTGGAGAGCCCTGTCTCGCCGCGTAGAGGACGTGTTCGCCCGCGAGCATCGCCGTGACCGCGTAGCTCCCCTCGAGATCCTCGATGGCGGCGCGGAACGCTGCTTCCGGTTCCAGCCCCTCGTCGAGATACTGTTGGATGAGGTGGGGGATCACCTCGGTGTCGGTGTCACTGGTAAAGGTGTGGCCCGCTGCCCGCAGTGACTCCTTCAGGGAGGCATAGTTTTCGATGATGCCGTTGTGAACGACGGCGACGTCTCGCGTCGAATCGGTGTGTGGGTGGGCGTTTTCGTCCGTTGGCGGCCCGTGGGTACTCCAGCGGGTGTGTCCGATGCCGACTTCTCCATCGAGAGAACCGTAATCGAGTGCGTGTTTGAGCTCAGTGACCTTCCCCGATCGCTTCTCGACTTTGATTCCGGCTCCGTTCTGAATCGCGACACCAGCGGAGTCGTAGCCACGGTACTCGAGGTTCTCGAGACCAGTCACGAGGGACTCGATCGCATCGTCACGCCCTACGCGGCCGATAATTCCACACATCAGAGAGACACCCCTGGTTGCACGACTCGCCAGCGCGTACATGAGGGCGCCACAGTCGACCGCCGCCAGTTCTCGCTGACAGCGTTTGCGTCCGGTTCACGGGAGGCAGACATACCCACAGCAATTCCGTCCAATCCCATTACTATAGATCGGCTAACGGCGGTGATAGTCACGGCGTACTCGGTGGCGACACCCGTCTGCACCGAAGAGACAAACCGGTCAATCGCACTCGAGATCGGCCCCAAACCACTGCATTCGGGGACTGTACTGATCGACCTGGTGTCGGTCGTGGGGAGGGACTCCGCACGCGTCAGCAGGACCAACTCGGAGAGACTCCCCGTCCAGATACGGCCGACGGTATCCGTCCACCCGCTGGTGACACTGAAACAGGCCGAGACTACAGGTTGTTTGGGAACCACTACACACGCCTCAACCATCCCGTAGCCCCTTAGACAGGCAGTTCGCCACGTTAAGCCGGATCGAAGTCAGTTCACGGGCCGACGCTCGAGCAGAAGCCAAACCACACGCCAAATCGAGTCTGTTGGGGGGCCACAGACTGAATCCGCACCTCCATGGCAACGACGTCAAGCAGCCAACGAAAACCACAGATATCCACAACGTATAAGAAACCCACGCGCATTTGCCAATAGCAAGCAGTATCGACACCGACGAGAATCACACTCTATAAAAAGTCCAGCCGACACCCCAATTACAGCTACCAGTGTCTCTCCTATCCGCGTTTTTTACGCTCGCATCGTCGCCAGTGAGTGTCTCCCTCGAGGAACCGGTCCTCGTGTTCACCATCGCGATGTTCGTCTTTCTGGCTGGACCGCTACTCGTCAAACGGTTCGGCCAACCGGGCATCGTCGGCATCGTCGTCTTTGGCGCACTCATCGGACCGGACGCCCTCGAGATCGTCGAACACACCGATGCGATCGAGCTGCTCGGAGAGGTCGGCCTGATCTACCTGCTATTTACCGTCGGCCTCGAGTTGGACCTCCAGGGATTCAAAGACGCGCCCGAAAACGCGGCCCTCTTCGGGCTCGCGAGTTTCTTCCTGCCGTTTATCCTGGGGACCGTCGCGACGATGACGATTCTGGGCTTTGCGTTACTGCCAGCGCTCTTGCTTTCGGCGGTGTTCGCTTCCCACACGTTGCTCGCGTACCCGGTCGTCAACCGGCTCAACGTCACGAAAAACAGAGCCGTCACCGCGGTCTTCGGCGGGATCCTGTTTACCGATACGCTCGCCCTCATCGTCTTGGCCATCGTCACTGGCGCTATCGACGGCGACATCACCGTCTGGCTGTTCGTCCAGGTCTTTGGATACCTGGCGATCCTCTTCGGGGCAATCTGGTTCATCGTGCCGCCGCTTTCCCGCCGGTTCTTCCAGACGTTTAGCCAGGAGAGTTACTTCGAGTTCCTGTTCGTGATGGTCGCGATTTTCGCCGCAGCGAGTCTCGCCGAACTACTGGACATCGCCCCCATTCTGGGCGCGTTCGTCGCCGGAATCGCCCTCAACCGACTGATTCCACAGGGCGGCACGTTGATGAACCGCATCGAGTTCGTCGGTAACGCCTTTTTCATCCCATTTTTCCTGTTACACGTCGGGATGCTCGTCAATCCCACCGTTATCTTCGCTGGACCGACGACGCTGCAGTATGCCGCGGTCATCATTATCGTCATGGTCGCGACCAAAGCCGCCGCTGCATGGCTCGTGTCCGCGATTCAAGGGTACGACGCAAACGAACGCGGGGTTATCTTCGGGCTCTCGACTGGACAGGCAGCGGCCGCCCTCGCGATCACGCTCGTCGGTGTTGACGCCGGCGTCTTCGACGAGCAGGTGTTGAACGCGGTCGTCCTGTTGTTGCTCGTCACCGCCTTGCTCAGCCCGTGGCTCACCGAACGTGCCGCGACCCGTCTCGCCCTCGAGCGACAGGTGGAAGGTGGCGAAGACAGCACGCTCGACCCCAACATCCTCTTGCCGCTGTCTCACGCCGCTGAAATGCAAGAACGGCTGCTCGAACTCTCGTTCGTGTTGAAAGGGGACCGTGGCACCGAACCGGTCCACGTGCTGACCGTCATCCAGCGTGACCAGAACAAACGGACCGAAGAACAAGTCGCCGAAGTGAGAGATGACCTCGACCGAATCGCAGAAATCGGTGGCGCTGCGGAGGTCCCGGTCCACGCCGAAACCCGCGTGAGCCACAACGTCGCGAGCGGGATCGTCCAGGGAGCCCTCGAGGTGCAGGCCAATCAGATTTTGATGGGGTGGGACGCCAGACAGTCGTTCAGCCATCGCATCTTCGGGAGCATCATCGACCAGGTACTCGACCGGAGCTCACTCCCCGTGTTAGTCAGCCGCCTCGGTCACCCGATCAACACGACGCGTCGAATTTTCGTCGTCGTTCCTGCGGGTGCAAATCACCACGAGGGGTTCTACGAAGCCGTCCACATCACGAAACGACTGGCGGCAAGTCTGGGTATTCCGATCCACGTCCTCGTCGTCGAAAGCGAAACTGACCAGATCCAAGAGCGGTTCGAACTGGTCGAAGAGGAAGCGAGTGCGACCTTCGATTCGGTTGCGGCCTGGAGTGAGCTACTTCCGCGCCTTGAGCGAGAAACCGAAGACGATGACCTCATCGTCACGATCGCCCCACGGAAAGGTGACGTGGGCTGGCACGGTGAGTTGTCTGATCTCCCAGCGCGTTTCGCAGAGTTACCGCCCGCCTCGTTCCTCACGATCCATCCCCGCCAGGGCGAACCGGAGTACGACCGGCGCTACCTGCGGATCGAGTAAGAAAACGGTGACCAGTTCGAGGACTGGAAACGATGAAGGGGCCTGGAAGGCGGTCTGACCGGGGACAGGCTCACTACTCGAGTGCGTTACAACGAGGTTTCACACAGTTCGTTCATCGCTCGCCGCAACCGCTGGGAGACAGCGGACTTTGATACGCCAAGTTTCTCGGCGAGTTCGTCCTGTGAGATTCCTCGAGGAACGTTGAAATACCCCGCCTCGTAGGCAACACTCAGGAGTTCTTCTTGCTTTTCGGTCAACCCGACGACCGTCGGTTCGTCCGGTTTTGCGAGACGTAAGTGGTTGACGTGTACTGAAATATCACGGTCATCACACGCCTGATTGAACGCGACTAACCCATCCCGGTCCGGGAATCGGGTCCGGATGACCCACCCACTGTGACCGCTCGAGAGCGTCAAAATTCGCCCACCATTGGCCACGATCTGGCTCGTAAACCGGACGGCCAGGTCCGTCAGGGTGGCTCGATAGACGCGTTTTCGCGGATACTGCTCGACCCGAACCGGATTGGTGACCGTTGGGTCCGCCTCGAGTGCCTGTTCGAGTGCATCAAAGGGGGCAGATTCAGCGACAAAAAAGACCATCGTCCGCCCATCCTCGAGTTCGCTCCAGTACTCGAGTTCGATTCGGCCTGCAGAGAGCCGTTGGAGGGTCGGTTGCAGGACGAGATCCTCGTGATCGAGTTCAATTTCGGCGACGATTCCCGTCGTGGCAAACGAACGTATCGAGCCATGTTCAGGATCAACCGGTTGCGTGCTCATCGATCGATCACCCTTCGTACAGGAAGGGGCTGGTAATCATCGCTTATCGTTTCGGGGAACATTAAGCGTGCATTTCGACCCCGAGGGCTTGGTGGTGGATGCTAAACTGATTCACCGAGGTGTGGATGTACGCTAGACTGATTCATCCATCAGGAACGACGACGAGTAAGAACTAGTGAACGATGGTTCGCTCAAGGTTCGTAGTCAGGGATTACGGGGGAGAGTAACCATTGCTTTCGATGCCAAGGCGGGCGTTTCCGGGTTGGTACCCCAGGAGACCAAACCGAATCACGCACCGTCCAAATCATCGAAGAGACCCTGAATAAGCTTGCGTTCTGCGGTCCGAAGGTGTCTGGCGAACGTCGGTTGCGACACGCCGAGGATCGCGGCAACCTCTGCGCCAGTCTGCTCGCGTGGCCAGGAAAAATAGCCAGCACGATACGCCACACGGAGTGTCTCGAGTTGCCGTTCGGTCAAGGCCGTGTTACCGTCCCCACTACCCACTGCTGTGTGGCTCGTCGTCGCTTCGATGGGACGTTTGGATCGTAATTCGAGCGTAGGAACGTGGCGCTCGAGACGAGTGACGAGGGCTCGAACGTCCGTATTGGCCGGCAACTCGAATGCGAGATGGGGTCGAGAGCCCGTCGCATCGATCCAATCGAGTCGGCCACCGTAGGTGTTGAGGAGTGTCTGCAGCGACTGATCAGCTGCCTCCGGAGACATCAACAGCTCGAGTTGGACACCTCCATCGGCACGTTCGGTAGCCACGGCCTCTGTAAACGACGGAGATTTACGCGCCGTTTCGGTGACGGTCGCCGCATTCATCTC
The DNA here is from genome assembly GCA_003552325.1 of Natrialbaceae archaeon. GTDB lineage: Archaea > Halobacteriota > Halobacteria > Halobacteriales > Natrialbaceae > Natronosalvus. The sequence goes on from PUKM01000133.1 coordinate 16,113, forward strand.
TGGCTCCCGCACGTTCACCACCACCCGCCGTGGCTCCGTCGTCGCCGACACGACCTCGAGTTCGGCCTCGAGCCCACAGGCCAACTCGAGGAGCGGTTCACCCGCTTCGTCAACGTCCGTCACGTCCCTCCGAGCGAAAGCAAACGTGAGCGCTACTCTCTCACCATCACCCAGGAATCCCTGGCATTCCTCGAGGGCATAGGCGAGCGAGACGGTTTCACCGGCCCGCTCGAGGGCTCGCTCGAGCGCCGGTGAAACGGCCGCCGCCTGCACGGTGAGCAAAAGCGTGCCAAACTGTCGTCCATCGAAGGCTAGCGTCAGCCTGTGCATCGACGTACCAGGAGCACTGCCGGATCGCCCATTTTCAGGATCTGAAACGGTCATAACCGACGCCACCGGGTCATCCGGGTCATCCGGGTCATCATCCCCGAAGCTGACAAGAGACGGGTCGAGTGTGTCCCCTGCCCGTGCTCGAGCAGTCGTTCGTTCACTCGAAGGGTCGACCGTTCCGAGCCAGACCCCGTCGATCCACTCGAGGCTGGCCAGTGAGTCACACCACGCTTCCTCTACCGCCGACCGATCTGTCGTGGGAATCGCCATGGCTGCGGTCGAAAATGCCGTCCCGAGGTCATCGATTCGGCGACGTTCCTGTGAGCGGGTCTCGATGGTCCGCTCGAGTCGCACGGTCTGGTGAACCGCTTCGGCAGACTCGAGTCGCTGGCTCCCGGCAGCCCCAAGCCACCTCGATGCGTCGACATCGACGGTATCGAGCGTTCTGAGTCCGATACCAACCACGAAAATGAGGAGCCGATCACCGACCGGCAAGAGGTAGAGATCACCACTGTGGAAGCCAGCAGCGAAAAGTGGGTCGAAGGACTCGGTATCGACACGCCCCATTGCAGGGCCAGACAGCGTTCGTGGGTCGAGTGCGGGCACGTCCTCGAGCGAAAGTGTTGGTAAGGAGACTGCCGGCTGCATATCACCAGGCAGGATCGTGGTCCCGATCAGCTGCTCGTTATCGCGAACGTAACAGCCGACCGCCGAGGCGGGCAAAATGTCGAACACGGCACTGGCCAAGATATCCCCGAGGCCAGACGGCGTGGACACGTGGCCTCGGTCGAGGCGCTGCCAGGTATGGGAGAGCCTGGAAACGAGTGCAGTGTCGCTCGCCGCACGGGTCTCCGCGAGACAACACAGGACAGCGCGGTCCGGGTCCAGTGAGAGGACGGTCGCCCGAACGGTCTGCATTCCGTCTGTACCCCGAAGTGTCGCGGCGAACGGCGTCGGACGCTGTACTCCGTCGGCACCGACACGACTTTCGACCCGGGTCTGCGTACGCTCGTCGAGAAATTCTTCGAGGGACGTGGAGTCTCCTCTCGAGGTCCAGCCAAACCGGCGCGCACAAACATCGTTGACCTCGTGCACTAGCAGGGTGTCCGGATCGAACACGACGACACCGATTTCCAACCCCTCGAGAACCGACGCGAGCGGGAACTCGACAGGCTCCGGGGACGGGACGCTGTCACCTGCCTCAGTCGTTTGATCCTTGATCGTGTCAGGCACAGGGCCGAGAATGAGGAAGATCTGTGCTGCCGTTTCGTGGTCACTGGCTGCCACCCCATCGATCACCGTGATAGTGTGTTGTTGCCAGCCACCGTCACGGTGCTCGAGGCGGACGGTCATCGCGAGGAGGTCTTCATCTGATTCGATGAGCGCGCGGAAATCGGCTCGATCGTCGGGGTGAATCAGTGAGATGCCCTCGGCTCCATCGAGTTCCATCGGTGTAAATCCGAGCACTGGTTCCACTGCAGGCGTCGCCCCGGTTATCAGACCGGTGGACGCCTCCAGACCGATTCCCGCGATTGGTCCACGCTCGAGGAGTTCGTCGACACTCGGTTTCGGTGCTGCAGTCGGGAGGACGCCTTCCGTCCCTCGTCGGGCCGCACCCACAACGGTTTGAACGCGCTGTCGGACGACTGCCAGTGGGGCATTGGGATCGAGCACGTCCGTCGCACCCGCAGCGATGGCCCCGTCCTGCTGGTCGACGTCGGTAATCGCGATGACTGGACACGGTGCACGCGTCACCAACCGACGCCACACTGGCGTTGGCACGTCGTCGAAGGCGACGAGCATACAGCTCACTGGGTGGGCCTCGAGCGCTTCGAACGCATCGGCAAGGTCGTCTACACGGACCACACCCTCCCTCCCGAAGACACGCTCGAGGTGGCCACTGAGCGCATCGGTCGCTCCCGTCGGATCGACGAGGGCCACCGGCGGCGTCACCTGACGCTCGAGCGTATGGCGTTCGCTCACTGCCCCCTCAAATCTCGTCTGTGGGATTAAACACGCCGACCGTACTGGTTGGTAGTGACCGATTATCGCGAGTCAGAACACGTCGACGAACATGGCGAGATACAGTTGCCCGAGTCCGGCGAGGATCATGATCACGCCAGCGAGGCGCGTGATCAACCCCGTCCGCGCTCTGAGCCAGCCAGCACCTGCAGAGAGGCCGACGCCGGTTGCGATCGTCGTAGCGACCATGAGGACAGTGACACTGCCGACGTACGTCCCCAACAAGAGGGTTGCCTCCGGCGGGGACAGCGAGAGGGCTCGAGTGAGGACCCCGATAAAAATCGGCGCGACACAGCCGGCGGCGGCCAGGGCATATCCTGCGCCAAAGATTCCGAACCCAAGTACGCTCGAGCGGCGTTTGGGGAGGGCAATGGAGAGCGATGGGGCTCGATCGAACACGACCAGCAGCCCGAAGCCGAGCAACACCACGCCGACGATGTACTCGAAGATGGTGACTCCCGAGAGGCGATCGTATCCGATCACGAACGAGAGTCCAAAGAGCACACCGAAAGTGGCGATGACGCCACCGCCGGCGACCGCCCCGCGAACGACCGATCCGCCGAGCGTCGGCGTTCCGCCGCTCGCGTGGTTGGCGTAGTAGCCAACGTATCCCGGGAGCAGTGGGTACGCACACGGCGAAAAGAAGGTCGCGAGGCCCGCACCGATGGCAATGGCGAGCGTCGAAAGCAGGGTCGCATCGATCATTGGTACACGTCTCGGTCCGAGCTCATCGTACCTGGTCGATGCCCTCGAGAATCTCCTCGGTTGATTTGATCCCGTCGTCGGTCCACTGTGGGACGCCAGCGGCGTCGATAGCCACGGAGTGGGGATAGCCCTGGAGGCCGTACTCGTCGGCGACCTCGAGTGAGGGATCGAGCGCGACCGTCCACTGGCCGTCGTGGTCGTCCCACCACGCGGCAAGTTCGTCGGGCGACAGAGCCGAGGTCGACCCCGTTCCGACCGGTTCGTTCGTCACCGAGACGAACGTCACCTCGTCGCCAACCTGTTCGTGGGCCTCGATGACGTTTGGGAACTGCTCGATACAACTGGAACACCAGGTGCCGAAAAAGTCGACGTACATCGGTCCCTCGAAGGACGGAATCTCGAGTGTGCCGGCCTCGCTGCCGGTTGCCTCGACGGTTTCGACCTCGTAGGTTGTGGCCACGTCGGGGTCGGTCAGTCGTGACTCGAGGCTGTCGGCTCCACCGGTGGCGACGAAGGCACCGGTTGCGAGGACTCCCACGCTGCCAATACCGGCGATGAGCTCACGTCGACGCATTGGTGATCAGTTCCCGGTTACCGCACGTACGTCTTCGACGACCATGTCGGTGTCGACCGTATCACCGCCTGGATACGAGCGTTCGACGACGCCGTGTTCGTTCACCAGGAGGATGAGGTTGAAGTGGACGAACGTGTAGTCGTCGTGATCGTGTTCGTCGTGGTCGTGGCCCCCGGTCTCGTTTCCGTCATGACCGTCGTGCTCATCTTCGTGATCGTGGCCCTCGTGCATCTCCTCGATTTCGTCCTCGTCTTCGACCCGCTCGATTTGCATGCCGAACTTGTCATCGAGCAGTGTCTCGCCCGCTTCGTAGGTCTCAGGTCGCAGGAAGTGCCAGTTGTCCGCGGCGTGATCGATCCCCCGTTCGTCGGCGTACGTTTCGAGCACGTCGGGTGTGTCCCGTTCGGGGTCGAACGTCATCGCGAGAAACGAGACGTCGTCCTCGTACCCGTGTTCTCGAGCGTCTTCCTGCGCACGGCGAAGCCGCAAGAGGAGAGCCGGGCAGGCCCCATCGGGGCAGGCAGTAAAGATGAACGTCATGAGATAGCTTCGGTCGCCCTCGAAGGCGGCGGTGTCGACGGTTTCACCGGAGAGCGGATCGGGCATCGAGAACGTCGGCATCTCGTGGCCGTAAATCGGATGCGATGGGTTTCCCCGGTCTTCCTCGGGGGTCGAGAGGACGGTCTCGTTCGAGCCCCAATTTCCTGACCCCTCGGTGGTGAGTCCGGCAGCCTCCTCGACGGAGTCGAGGCACCCGGCGAGGCCGAGAACGCCCGCCGTCGTGAGACCGCCAAGATACGTCCGTCTGTCCATACAGGAGCTAGGGAGCAGCCACAAAAAGGCTCGTTGGTTTGGAACCCGAAAAACCGACAGCGGTTTTTGA
>PUKM01000159.1 GCA_003552325.1 Natrialbaceae archaeon
CGTTGAGTCCAATTAAACCGCAGGCTCCTCCGGTTGTAGTGCTCCCCCGCCAATTCCTTTAAGTTTCATCCTTGCGGACGTACTTCCCAGGCGGTCTGCTTCACGGCTTCCCTACGGCACAGCGCTGGCTCGGAGCCAGCGCCACACCTAGCAGACATCGTTTACGGCTCGGACTACCCGGGTATCTAATCCGGTTCGTGACCCGAGCTTTCGTCCCTCACCGTCGGATCCGTCTTTCTGAGGCGCTTTCGCCACCGGTGGTCCGTCCAGGATTACGGGATTTCACTCCTACCCCAGACGTACCCCTCAGATCTTCCGGTCCCTAGCCGAACAGTTTCCGCCGGACGTCTACTCGTTAGGCGAGTAGATTTCCCGACGGACTTGTACGGCCGGCTACGGACGCTTTAGGCCCAATAATAGCGGTCATCACTTGGGCTGCCGGTATTACCGCGGCGGCTGGCACCGGTCTTGCCCAGCCCTTATTCGTGTACCATCCTACGGTACACAAAAGCGAGGACTATATGCCCTCGCACTTGGAGTCCCCTTATCGCACTGTCGTGCAGTGTAAAGGTTTCGCGCCTGCTGCGCCCCGTAGGGCCCGGAATCTTGTCTCAGATTCCGTCTCCGGGCTCTTGCTCTCACAACCCGTACCGATTATCGGCACGGTGGGCCGTTACCCCACCGTCTACCTAATCGGCCGCAGCCACATCCTGTCGCGCCGTAGCATTTCGGGCTCGAGCCAGTTCCAGGCATCGAGCCGTATTCGCTATTAGCCTCAGTTTCCCGAGGTTATCGCGATCGACAGGGTAGTTTGGCCACGTGTTACTGAGCTATCTGCTACGAATCTAAGTTCGTACAACTAGCATGGCTAAATCGGACTCCAATAGCAATGACCTCCGGCAGGATCAACCGGAATGCTATCCCTCCAGCAGAGCTGGAGGATTTTGGCGGTGAATGTAGGTACACACTCACACTAAATGGGTCCGTTCGGTGACCGCGATCGCCGACCGATCGAGCGTCACCGAACTATCAAGGCTAACATCAGATCCCATCTGTACGGCGGACCGCAGGGGTGAGATCCTCATTTCCTTCGGACTTCTTTGTAGGTTGTCTGGGGTACTTAACCCCTTCGAACCGAGTCCGAGACGACGCAACGAGTTGAACGTTGCGTCAATCACGCGTTCTTTGCGTTTGCATCCGAGTGCCCGTTATTACTTAAGGGCGTCGGATCGGACCGAAGCCGGCGAAGCCGACCTCGAGTACATCCAATCCGAAGTTCCTTGTACACTTAAGGGCGTCGGATCGCAGCGCGCCGGAAGTCGTATCCGGCAACGCGTTTGCGTTCCAATCTCAGCAGCCGTGTGTATATAAGGGCGTCGGATCGGTGTCGGCGGCCGAAGCCGCGTTGTGACACACGATCGAGCCCCACACACGGGCGAGCGTGAATCGACGCCAGTGTAAGGCGGGGATGCAGTGCCTACCTCCGTGCCGGGATACGGCCAGAGGGAACGTGGCTGCGTGCGCCACGTCGTTCGCATTCTAAACGAGGAGAGGGTGAGTACATAAGGCCGTCGAACGGAAGCCGCCGTGGGAACACGCTACCATGGCACGGTTTTCCATCGATTTGGATTGTCATTTCCCGCCCCTCACAGTATAAATATGACTCGAGCAGGTGCTCACGAAGTGATGTCCCGCGGGCGGAGGTCGATCGGTCATTCCGGCCTGGTAGGTGTGGTCTGATCGAGTGGTACCCGCGTAAGCACGCTCGTGCGTGTGCGTCTATGAAGGTATTGATGCGAGTGCGTTACTGCGACCGTGTCGGAGCGATCGCCGGGGAATCGTCCGGTTGTACGTTGTGGATCCCGTTTTCGGGACGGGACTTCCACAATTGCGTTCCGAGGAAGCAGGCGTAGGGCGACAAAAAGGAGGTGTCCGACCAACGACCCCGAGTGGTGTTCCCGGCGGGGGGACGCCGAGTCTAGAGTAACATCTGCAACGGTTTCCACACTGATCGCCGACCGCTCTGGCGATCAGGTGTACAACGACTTGCAGTGGCTACGATACCTCTCGAACAGCGTTGTCAGGGGCAGTGGGAGAGTGCGGCTGTACGAAGCGAGTCAGTGCTGGCAAACGCACGAGTCGTGTATCGATAGCCGCCTCAGCAGTACCCTTCCCGGGACGCTCGAGGCGAACTGATCCGTCTTCGCCGTGTACAGCCCAGTATCCGGGAGCGAGTACTCTATACGCACGAGGCCGAAGGATGAGCTAATGACCTCGAGGAGGCCGCAAGTCGCGGGTGGTCGCGCTGAGAGTCGGCGACAATTCCTGGCCGGGATAACCGTTACCGCCGGGCTCGCACTCGCGGGCTGTCTCTTTGGCGGCGGTGACGATGACGAACACTACTACGAGGACGAGGCGTTCGTGGACGAGGATGACGAGCCCGAGTACGATGGCTACCTCAGTGGGATCGACCATCCGGGGACAGTCGACTGGACCGATACCGACGAGGACGCGATGGTGATTGCGGTCGGGACAGGGAGAGAGGGTATGGGGTATGCCCCCCGTTCGGTCCGCGTCGACGCTGGGTCGACGATCACCTGGGAGTGGACCGGCGAGGGGGGCCGACATAACGTCGTCCACGTCGATGGCGAGTTCGCGAGTCAAGAGTACCACGAGGAGGGAACGACGTGGGAGCATACGTTCGACGAACCAGGCGAGTACCCCTACGTCTGCACGCCACACGAGCATCGGGATATGATCGGCGGCGTCGAAGTCGTCTAGAGGGATGTGGCGTCTGTCCGTGACTGGAGGACCCCAAAACCGGTTTAGTCGGATCAATCTGTAGAAACCGCTCGAGAGCCGCGACGCTCACTACTGGCCGAGAAACGAGTGGCAAGAGGGGAGAGATCAGCGGTTGAGCGTGTGGATCGCGTGTCCGAGGGCGTTTTCGGTGGCTTCCATCACGGCTTCGGAGAGGGTCGGATGGGTGTGAATCGTCGCAGCCACGTCCTCGAGGGTGGCCCCGAGTTCGATGGCGAGGCCGAGTTCGGCGATCAGTTCGGAGGCCTCGGGGCCGACGATCTGTGCGCCGAGGACGAAGCCGGCGTCGGCGTCGGCGACGATTTTGACGAAGCCATCGGTGTGGCCGGTGGTGAGGGCGCGGCCACTCGCCTGGAAGGGGAATTTGCCGACGACCGTCTCGAAGCCTTCCTCCTCCGCTTCGGCTTCAGTCATGCCCACCGTCCCGATTTCGGGGTCCGTGAATACGGCTGCGGGCATCGCCTGGTAGTCGAGCGCGGCGGGTTCGCCGGCGATCACTTCGGCGGCGACCTGGCCTTCCTTGCTGCCGGCGTGGGCGAGCATCGGTTCACCAGCGACGTCACCGACGGCGAAAATGTGCTCGAGGTTCGTGCGTGCGCGGTCGTCCGTTGGGATGAAGCCCTGATCGTCGGTTTCGATACCAGCGGCCTCGAGTTCGAGGGTGTCAGAGACCGGTGCCCGGCCGACTGCGACGAGAACCTTGTCGGCATCGAGCTCGAGCGTGTCCGCGGTTTCTTCGACCTGACCACCGTCGGCGGCGGCCCCATCTGTTGGCTCGGCTTCGACACGAATCCCGTCGCCGTGTTCGTGCCAGTCGCTGGCGCCGTAGCCGAAGTGGAAGTCGATTCCGAGTGCCTTCGCGCGCTTTTTGACCGGACGAGCAACGGCGGGGTCGAACCCGGGCAGGGCTTCATCGAGCATTTCGATGACAGTGACGTCGGTGCCAATCTTGGCGAAGACGGTCGCGAGTTCCATGCCGATGTAGCCCGCACCGACGATGACGAGCGAGTCGGGGACAGAGTCGAGGGCGAGGGCCTGCCGGGAATTGAGAACAGGCTCGTCGCTGTAGTCGAAATTCGGGATTTCGATGGGGCGAGAGCCGGTGGCGATGATCGCGTGTTCGAACTCGAGGGACTCACTGCCCTGGCCGTCACCGCCGTGAGAGACCCGGACGGTGTTCTCGTCGGCGAAGTGTGCCGTGCCCTCTAAGAGGTTGACGCCGTTTGCCTTACAGAGTTTTTCGACGCCCCCGGTGAGCTGGTCGACGATACCGTCTTTCCAGCCGACCATCCCCTCGAGGTCGATGGCGGGGTCGGCGTAGATCCCCATCTCCTCGGCGTTGCCGGCCTCGTGGGCGAGGCCGCTGGCGTGGATGAGGGCTTTCGAGGGGATACAGCCGTGGTTCAGGCAGGTGCCCCCGTAGGCGTCCTTTTCGACGAGTGTAACGTCCAGATCGAGCTGTCCGGCGCGAATAGCGGCGACGTACCCCGCGGGCCCGGCTCCGATGACGAGGACGTCCGTTCCGGTTGCGATGTCTCCGACGACCATACGTGCATCAACCCAGCGAAGGCATAAAAACAGGCAGGTATTGCGCCGACCGACACGGGATTCACGCCACCCGCGTCACGTCGTAGCCCCCCGACTCGATGGTGTCGATGACCTCGCGTGCGTGCCCGTGTCCGCTCGTGACCACCTGAAAGACGAGGTAGGCCTCCCCGACCTGGAGTCCTTCGACCGCCCGGTCGTGGCGAACGGTCCGAATATTCGCCCCGAGGTCAGAGATGGTGCCGGAGAGATCCGCCATCTTCCCGGGTTGGTCCTCGATGCGCACGCGCAGGCGAAGGAGTTGCTCACGGTCGGTCAGGGCGTGCTCGAGCACGGTCTGCAGCATCGAGATGTCGATGTTTCCCCCACAGAGCAGCGGCATGACCGTCTCACCGCGGACGTCGAGGTCGTCGTCGAGGAGGCCCGCGACGGAGGTGGCACCGGCACCTTCGACGAGTTGTTTCGCTCGCTCGAGCAAGATCAAGGTAGCCTGGGCGATCTGGTCGTCGGTGACGGTAACGATCTCGTCGACGTGTGTGTCGATGATCTCGAACGTCAGCGGCGCAATACCCCCGGTCGCGATTCCATCGGCGATCGTGTTCGGATCGTCGATCTCCTGGGGCGTCCCTTTGTCCAGACTCTCGGGAACGGTCGCAGCCGACTCGGCCTGGACGCCGACGATCCGGACGCCGGGGTCGAGTTCGGCGAACGCGGTGGCGATCCCGCTGATGAGGCCGCCACCGCCGATGGGGACGATGACGGTGTCGACGTCGGGAAGCGCCTCGTACATCTCGAGGGCGAGGGTGCCCTGTCCGGCGACGATGTCGGGGTCGTCGTAGGCGTGGACGAACGCCACGTCGTCGTCTTCGGCCAGGGTTTTCGCATGAGCCATCGCCGCCTGAAAGTCCTGCCCCTCGAGGACGACGTCGCCGCCGTACCCACGGGTGGCGTTGATCTTTGCCTGGGGGGCGTGACGGGGCATAACGATCGTCGACTCGAGGCCGGTTTCGGTGGCAGCCAGCGCGACGCCCTGGGCGTGATTGCCTGCACTCGCGGCGACGACCCGAGAGACGTCACCCGCCTCGGCGAGCTGGACGAGTTTGTTGTACGCGCCCCGGGTTTTGAACGAGCCGGTTCGCTGGAGGTGTTCCATCTTCATCACCACGGTGGCCTCCGCCATGGCACTCAGGGACCGACTGTTCTCGAGGGGCGTCTCCCGGACGACGTTGTCGTCATCGAGTCGGTCTCGGGCGTGCAGAATATCGTCGAAAGTGACCGTGGTCATCTCGACAAAGCCGTTTTGGTTCGTGCAATATTTAGGTTGTGGTTGCACCCTCGAGTCAACGGGGCGATGGGGCCCGAGAAACCGTCGAGGGAGAGCCGTATACTGTCAGCTGTACGTCGTTCAAGCGTCTCGCCACCAGCGGAGGCGAGAACCTTCATACGGGCACAGCCGACAGGATTACAACACTCGCGGAATCGAGCCAGTCATCTCGAGCCGAGGACAGAAGTGAACGATCGGGTCACCCTCGGGTGCCGGGATGTCCGCCGCCTCGAACAGCCCGTTTTCGGTTACGGTGGCCTCTGCAGGGCACAGCGGCCACGGATCGTGGGCGATTTCGGCAACGAGCGTTCGGGGTCCACGGGGGACCAGGGTTCGTCGCCGTTCGGTGAGCCAGTGGGTGAGCGAATCCGGTTCACTCCAGGTTGGCGTGTCCGTCGGTCGGTAACTGACGGCGAAGTCACCGGACCCGTTGGCCCGCCTGCTCTGGAAGTCCGTTCGCTCGTCGGTCCCGCCGACGTACTGCTGGGCGTCGAAGCAGGGAACCCCGAGACCATGGCGACCGAGGGCTGCGAGGCGGGGGCTGGCGATATCGATGCTGAAAAAGTACAGTCCAGAGACCCCACGATATCGGACGTACGTCCGCAGGTTGAGTTCGGGACGGGTGAGACGAAGGGGCCCTGGCGTTCCTCTGAGGCCCGCTCGAGCGAGGACGAACGGGACGACGGTGAGCCAGGCCTGGCCGTCGCGGGTCTCGAGCGCGAATCGGTCGGGAATGTGTGGCCGGAGACGTTCGGGGTCGATCCCCCAGTGGAGAAACGCCCCATCACGCCAGACCATCGAAAAGGGGTGGGGAAGCCAGGGGAGTCCCGCTGGTGCTGTCTCCGTCGGGCGACTCGACTCACGAGGGACGTGTTGGGCGCTCATTCCTGTGGTTGGATGCGTGGGAGTCGGCTGCCGAGGCGGGACAGTACCCAGAACGTCAAAATAGACGGCGCGAGCGGCAAGCGGATGACGACCAGCCCGAGGAGTCGGCCGATGCCGTCCATCTCCACATCCGGGTGGCCGCAGTCAGACGGTGTCACCGTCTTGGACAGTTTCTTCGAGGCCGGATCCGTTGGCGCTATCGCGAAACCCATGCCTGTCTAGTCGTCGGCAACGGGGATAAGTGATCAGATATCAAACATCTCGTGACCATCACGGAACTCGAAGCAATGTGGGGTTTCCCGTCCGCTATCGGCCAAGCGTGGCTACTCGAGGTGGATCGCCGGTCGGAACGGCTGTGCGTGACGCGCTTTATCGGCTGGGTCCTCAGGGTCGTCGTCCTCCGCTAACACCTGCACCGTGGCGTCGAACTCCCGCTCGAGGAAGGCCGACGCATCGTCGTAGACGGCCTGTTCGTCGACGGCAGCGAGGGTCTCGAGGGTATCCCCGTCGCGCTCGCGAGCAAACGAGACGAGATCACCGACGAGCGCGTTGACGGCGTTCCCCTTCTCTCGCAAGGCTTCGTTTTGCATGACCTGTCCCATGACGGCTCCCTGGTTGGGGCCGCCACCGTTACCGCCCTGGTCGACGGCACTCTCGACAACGGTGTCGAAGACGTCGTTTTTCCACCCGGCAGCGACGTAGACGCGGATTATCTCGGGGTCGGTGTCCGTCACGTCGACGATGTCGCGAACGTCTGCGACCAAGTCCGTGACGAGGCCCTCCTCGGCGATGACGGCGTCGTTCTGGAACTCCGGAACGGGGTCGGGCCACGGCACGTCCTCCGCCGGTTCGCCCGTCAGCCGTTCGTGGAGTTCGTTCGCCATGAACGGGATAAACGGGGCCAGTAACCGGAGGCGCGTCTCGAGCACCGTTCGCAACGTCCAGCGGGCCCCCGGTCGCTCGAGGTCGGCCCGGCGGCGGTACCACTTGAGGTGTTCTTCGAACCGGTAAAAGGCGGTCTGACTCGCCGTTCGCGTTTCGAAGTTCTCCATGGCCGCGGTGACGTCGGCGACAGTCTCTTGCAACCGGGCGAGCAGCCAGCGGTCGACCTGCTCGAGGTCCCGCTCGCCGGCCGGCCCGTCGATGACCTCCTCGGCGCGGTTCCAGAAGCGCTCGAGCTGGTTCCGGGTCGAGCCGACCTCCTCGGCGCGCCAGTCGAAGTCCTGCCACGGCTCGGAGCTGTTGAGCAGGAAAAACCGGACGGTGTCCGCACCGTACTCCGCGATGGCGTCGTTCGGTAACTCGACGTGCCCCTTCGAGGAACTCATCTTCTCACCCTCGAGCAAGCCCATCCCCATCACGGTGATGCCCTGGGGCCACTTCGGCTCCTCGAACAGTTCGGCGTGGTGATAGAGGAAGAACGTCAGGTGATTCGAGATGAGGTCGTTGGCCGAACACCGATAGTCGATTGGGTACCAGTAGTCCCACTCCTCGCGCAGTTCGAGCGCCGTTTCGTTGCCCTCAGCACCCAACAACAGCGAATCGAAGAATTCGGGGGTCAACTCCTCGACGGGGATCTCTTGGAGCCGGTGCGCGATCGTGTAGTAGGACATGTAGATCGTCGAATCGCTCAGCGGTTCGATGATGAAGTCCTGGTCCCAGGGCAGCGCCGTGCCCAGCCCGTAGTTTCTGATACAGGGCCACTCCTCGAGCCAGTCGACCGTGTGGTCGTACTGTTCGCGTGTGTTCTCGGGGATGGCATCCAGATTGGCGACCGCCCGGCTGGCTTTTGCCTGCCACGCCTCGTCGTTGTACCGCAGGAACCAGGTGTCCTGGTAGGCGACGACGACCTTCCCGCCGGCCCGCGAGATCACGGGTTCGGGGAAGTCGTACATCGCTCCGAAGGCCCCCTGTGACTGGTAGTGGTCTTTCAGGTCCTCACGGACGTCTTCGACGACTTCGCCGCCGTACTCCCCGTAGGCATCGTCCAGTTCGCCACGGTGGAACTCACTCGTATAGAGTTCCTGGGTAACAGTCTTCAGTTCGGGATCTGACGACGCATCGATGCCAGCCGACTCGACGGCATCTTTCGCCGGGATCTCGCCGTAGCCTTCGATGGAGAGAATCGGCACCGGTTCGATTGCCTCGACCTGCGCAGGGTCGATTCCGTAGGCCTCGAGGCGGCCGGTGTCGGCTTTCGCCTCCTGGAGCGCCAGGTAGTCGTCCGGGCTGTGGGCAGGGACCGACATGACGACGCCGCTCCCGCTGTCCGTATCGACGAAGTCCGCGGGCAAGATCAGGACATCCTCGCCCGTGATCGGGTTTTCGACCGTCTCGCCGACGATGCCCTCTCCGGTGAGTTCCGTCTCGATGGACACCTCGTGGGCCTGGTACTCGAGTTTCTCGGCGGCTTCGACGGAGACGATCCAGCGTTCGTCGTCGACGGTTGCGATGACGTACTGCCCGTCCGGGTCGACGTAGGCGTTCGTGACGCCCCGGACCGTTTCCGGACGGAGGGTGGCCATCGGGAAGATGGTGTCAGTGTCCCCACCCCCTCCACTCGCCCCACCAGCCTCGAACGACGACGAGGCGAACTTGACCAGCGTATACTCCTGATATTCGACGTCCTCACCCTCGAGCAGGTCGTGCGTCGTGACGGGGGTTTCCTGTTCCGTGCAGAACTTCACGGGGTGAAGTCCCTTCTCGAGCAATCCGCGGTCTTTGAGGGTCTCGTACTGCCAGGTGATGAATCGCTGGTAGCGCTCGTCCGTGGTCGTGAACTCCCGACGCCAGTCGATCGAGAGGCCCAGCTGTTGCATCCCCGATTTGTAGCTGCACTCGGCTTCCTCGATGAAGTATCGGGCAAAGCCCATCGGCGTCTCGAGGTTTTTGAGATCGGCTTCGGGCACACCGAACGCGTTTTGCAGACTATCGATCTGTCCCTCGTCACCCTTTTTCAGTCGCTCGACGGCACCCACGATGGGTGTGCCGGTGACGTGCCAGGCGATCGGGAACAGGACGTTGTCACCCTGTTGGCGGCGGTACCGGGCGTAGACGTCCGGGACGGTGTACGTGCGTGCGTGGCCGATGTGCATCCCGCCACTCGGGTAGGGATAGGGCACCGTCACAAAGGTCGACTCCTCGGGATCGCGACCGTCGGGGTCGGCTTCGTACCGTCCCGACGCGGCCCAGCGCTCACGCCACCGGGCCTCGAGGTCCTGGGGATCGTAACTCATGCCCGCTCATTGTCGTGGCGACGGTAAAAGGACTCCCACATCGTCCGGGAGGTCCGTCGGGACCGGGAGTGACCTGGGTACGGATGCGGATGGACAGAACCCGGGAGGACCTGCGCCCGTCCTCGAGGGGCAGGTTTATCGACGGTTCAAAAAATCGTTTTTCGTGCGGGTCTGTCTCAGGGCACACAGCCTGCATACACCGCCGGGTATCGTCCCCAACGCGTTGGTTTTGCGCAGATAAACGGTTCCAAACGATGGAAAACGGCACTGGACGGACGCCGCCATTATCAGGGAGTCATCCCAACCCCGACCTGATGACACGACGCGAACCCCTCCGACGACGAGCGTACCTCCACCTCACCGGGCTAGCGGCGGCCATCGGCGCAGCCGGTTGTCTCGGCGACAACGGTGACACTGACGACGCCGACGGTACCGCCTCGGATGGAACGGACACCACCGACGACGACTCGAGTGAATCCACGACTGGCTTGCTCAGCACCGAGGTCACCGACCAGCCTGGCGATATCGCTGACTTCGAGTCGTGTGTGGTGACCATCGACGGGACCTGGATCAAACCGAGTGGTGACCTCGAGAGTGACGAGGGCGGTGATGGTGACGAGAACGAAAGCGCCGGGAATGAAACTGCCGACAGTAACGGCAACGAAAGCGCCGGCAACGAAAGCGAGAGCGAAGGCGAGAACGGCCTCGAAGAACAGGACGAAGACGACGTCGACCAGGGCGAGGGTCGACGCTACCTCGAGTTCGAGGAGCCACAGGAAGCCGACCTCGTCCAGCTTCAGGACGGAAACACACAGTTGATCGACGAACGTGAGGTCGAGACGGGCGAGTACCAGTTCCTCCAGCTCGATGTTTCGAGCGTCGACGGCATCCTCGAGGACGGTGAGGAGGCGGAGGTCGAGACGCCGGGGAACGCCCCGCTGCAGTTCAACCGTGCGTTCGAGATTCGCGGTGACGAACGGACGACGTTCGTCGGGGACTTCACCCCGGTCCGGCGTGGCCAGAGCGGCCGATACCTCCTCCAGCCCGTCGCCCGGCGGACGGACGTCATTTACGAAGACGACGAACCGGACGAGACTGACGATACCGAGACAGAGGCTGGGAACGAGACCACTGACGGTGGAAACGAGACAGAGGCAGGAAACGGGACCGACACTGATGGCGACGACGGAAACGAGACCGTTTCTGACGACAACGAGGAGGCAGACGCATGATTGGCTCCCTCGTCGCGTTCGTCGTTGCCTTACTCGTGGGCGGCCTCGCCATTTACATCGCCGCCTCGATCGTCGTCGACGCCTCGAGTTACACCCACGCGGTGTTCACCGCGGCCTTCGGGGCCCTCGCCTGGGCGCTCACGGCCTGGATTCCGCTGTTTGGCCCGCTGCTTGCGCTGCTCGCGTGGGTCTGGGTGATCAACCGGCGGTATCCCGGTGGCTGGGTTGACGCCGCCGTCATCGGTGGGCTCGCCTGGCTCTCAGCACTCGTCATCCTGCTCATCCTCGACACCATCTTCGGCCTCGGTGTCGGCGCCTTCGGCGTGCCGGGCGTCTGATCGGGTGCTTGCAGGGACAGTGCTCGAGTCTCGTCGGTGCTGAACCCCACTTTTGCTCGCTCGAGAACAACACACAGCGATCGCTCTGGAACCAGTAGCACAAAAACAGGTCCCGTGTCGTTCGTCACCTGCGCGATACGGAGAGGTTACTCGATATCGATCTGCTTCGACTCCTCGTCGGTGTCGACTTTCGGGAGCGTGACCGTGAGGACGCCGTTATTGTAGCGTGCCGTCACGCCCTCCTCGTCGACCGGCTCCGGAAGGTGCAGGCGGCGGCTCACTGACCGCTGGGTGCGTTCCCGGCGGAGGTACTGGTCCTGTTCGTCATGCGTCATCTCTTCCTGTTCGGCCTCGAGTCGAAGCGTTCCGTCGGCGATGGTCAACTCGATATCCTCGGTTTCGAAGCCGGGCAGGTCGGCGGTCACGACGTACTCGTCGACGCGATCCGCTACGTCCACAGCCACCGATCCGGGCACCCGAAGGTCGCCAGCAACCCCGGATTCGATCTGTTTACTTACGCGCTCGAGCATCTCTTCGAGGTCTTCGAACGGATTGCGTCGCATGGGGGGATATAGAACGCCGAAGGGGATAAATTCTGCCCTGATCCGGACAACAGAACTGACGGTTCAAAAAGAGGGCGAGAACGATAGACGTCCAGGACACGCCCTTCACTCGAGGCTCATACTGTCGCCTGTAAGTCCCTCAAGATTCTCACCACCCGGATAGGCGAGAATCGTTCCATCATTACAGCTGACAGTTTCAGTCGATGACGTGCTCGATATCGTACGATCCGAGCCGTCGTACCCACCCGTCGGCGGCGATAGCCTCGATATCCGTAATCGCATCTTGGGTTCGTTCTTCGTACAGCCCCGCCGCGACGTCGATGTGGAAGATGTAATCGCCGAGTCGGCGGCCGCTGGGACGGGATTCGACCCGCGTCAGGTTGATGTCCCGGTCGGCGAACGGTTCGAGCATCTCGAGCAACAGCCCGGGATAGTTGGACTCCGGATAGACGACGATCGAGGTCTTTCCGCCTGCCTCCGAACGCTCACTCGCCTGGGTGAGCGCGAAAAAACGCGTCGCGTTCGACGTTTGGTCCTGGATATCCGACGCCAGCACCTCGAGGCCGCCACCGGCGTTCGCCGGATGGCCGATGCCCGCCACCGACGCGTCCTCACGGGCGTATTCGACCCCCTGGGCCGTGCTCGCGACGGCCTCGAGGCGGACGTCGGGGTAGGCCTGGTCGAGGTACGATCGGCACTGTGCGAGCGCCTGGGAGTGACTGGCGATGGTCGTGAACGTCTCATCCTGTGCGAGCAGGGCGTGGCGGATGGGGGTGACGATTTCTCGGACTACGGCCACGTCGTAGTCGGCGACCGCGTCGAGGCTCTCGGTGACGCTTCCCTCGATACTGTTTTCGATGGGGACGACGCCGAGTTCGAACTCCTCGTTCGCGACGGCGGCGACGATGTCGGTAACCGACTGTCGGAACGCGATGTCGTCGTCGGCGACGGCTCGCGTGGCACGATGTGAGTAGGTTCCCTCGGGTCCAAGGGTGACGGCTGTCATACTCTCCCTACGAGAGCCAATCCGGAAAAACGTGCCGGCAGTGGTCACATTCGCTGCCCTCATCCCTTCTGTTCGGCATCTGGACTCACTCCGCCCACGGAGACGAGTCGACGTCTTTGGATGACTGCATAGCCACAACGAGAATCGACAGAATGGACCCGGAGGCGTCAGTCACTCGAGGCACGTTAGAGCGACTCGTAGTGCTCGTCGAACACCGACAGCGTCGCGACCAGCGCCCCGAGCAAGATCGGCCCGAAAAAGAGCCCCATCAAGCCGAATGCGGTCACCCCGCCGAGGACGCCAACGATGATAACTGCGGGACTGAGATCGGCGAACCGGTCGACCACGAGTGGCCGAAGATAATCGTCGGCTACCCCAACGACGATCGCGCTGTAGATCGCCAACCCTACCGCGAGCGTCGGTTCGCCCGTCAGAAACAGGTACAGTGACGCAGGGCCCCAGACGAGAAACGCCCCCACGAGCGGAATCAACGAGAGCACGATCATCACGGCCGTCCATAGCGTCGCGTTCGGGATCCCCGTCGCGAAGAGTCCCAACCCGGCGATCGGCCCCTCGAGGGCTGCGATCAAGACGTGGCCTGCGAGCACGGCCCAGGTCACGTCGGACAGATCCGCTCGCAGTTCACGCTGGATCCTCGGCGGTAACGGCAGGATATCCTCGAGCCAGGCGACCAGTCGGTCACCGTCTTTGAGCAGGTAGTAGAGCAAAAACAGCGTGAGCCCGACACCGATTGCGATGTGGGTCGCTCCGGCGACGAGTTCCGGACCGCGCTCGAGAATCCCGATGCCAAGTTCTCGAGCCTGTTCGAAGATGACGCCCTCGAGGTCGACGCCGAACTCCTCGGCGAGTGAGTCGAACGGTTCCGGCGGAAACGCGTCGGTGTCGGTCTCCTCGAGCACCCGGCGGGCGTCCTCGGCGACGAGCCCGAGGACGACCAACAACGGCAAAATACCGCCGAGTAACGCGAGGATAACGAGCGTGAGCGCCGAGACCAGTGGCGAAAGGGATGACTCGAGGCGACGTTGCAGTGGCGTGAGGACGAACGCGAGGAGGAGCGCCAGAAGCACGAACTGGAGATACGGGAGTACCAACTGGGCGGAGAGGACGACGAGAACGGCGAGAAAGACGAGGAGGGTGCCTTGCTGGCGGTTCACGGCACAGGTGCCACGGCCGGCCGGATAAAGCCCCTGCCGGCACAGTGCAGAAGGCCACGACATTTGATGAACCGTCCTCCAGGTGAACGTTCCTGGACCTCGAGTCGAGCCCGCCACTTTGGGCGACTCCAGTTCCTCCCTGTTGTTCATCCACACGGCCGTTTCTCTCCCCGCAGTTGCAGGAGCGATAACGGCTCACTGTGTTATTCCCACTCGAACGGCAGTGGCCACGGGACCGCTGGCGACCCTCGAAACAAAACCGTCAGCCTCGGCAAATCTCCCGTTGTTAGCGACAGTTCGAACGGACGGTAAACGACTTCAATAACCTGGTAATCTAAGCGTGAGGTATGTCGACACAGCTCGACCCACTTTCGCTCTCAGCTGATCTCCTCTACACCGTCAAAACCGACGGTGACCGAGCTTTCCTCCGCGAGGAGTTGGCCACCCTCGAACGCGAGCGACTCGAGCGATCGCTTCGGAGCCACGAACACCGCCTCGCGTTCTGGCTCAACTGTTACAATGCCTACGTGCAGATCCTGCTCGATGACGATCCCGACTTGCTCGAAGGTGGCACCCTCGACCGCTGGCGGTTCTTCGCCAGAGACCGCGTCCCGGTTGCCGGGGTCTGGCTCAGCCTCGACGATATCGAACACGGGATGCTCCGTGGGTCGAAACACCCCTGGGGAATCGGCTATCTGCCTCGCCTGTTCCCCGCGGCGTTCGAACGACAGTTTCGCGTCGAATCACTCGATCCACGGGTGCACTTCGCGCTGAACTGTGGCACCGAAAGCTGTCCACCGGTTGCCGTCTACAACCCCAGCGATATCGACGCCGAAGTCGAGATTGCGACGGAATGGTTCCTCGAGGAGAACGTCAGTTACGACCCCAGCGACGACGTCGCCACGCTCCCGCGCGTGTTTCGCTGGTACAGCGGCGATTTCGGCGGGAAACGGGGTATTGTGTCGTTTCTCGAGGAGTACGACGTGATCCCGTCTGCGGCGACGCCGACGTTCCGGTACGCCGAACACGACTGGTCGATGGACCTCGGGGATTATCGACGGTGATCAGTGTAAAGTCCCTCACTCCCCGGCAACGACATCCTCATCGGCGGGCGATCGAGCGTCGTACTGTGCCACGAGTGCGTCCAGTTCGGCCGGGTCGTCGACCCCGGGCAAGCGTTCACTGGCCGTCCTCGAGGGTGCGCCGACGCCGAGATGGTCGGCGACGTGATCGGCCGTCACTTCGGCCATCAGGCGGTACGTCGTGAGCTTCCCGCCGACGACACTCGTGAAGTTCTCGACGCCGTCGTCGGCGTGCTCGAGTAGGAAGAACCCGCGAGAGATACCGCGTTCGTCGCCAGCGGCCGAGTCGGTCGTGTTGCGCGTGGCTTCATCCGGCGCGTACAGCGGGCGAACGCCCCAGTAGGTGCGGGCGGGCGACCGTCCGTCGAGGTCGGGGACCATGGCCGAACACTCCTCGAACATGCGGTCGATTTCGTACTGGGCACGCTCGTAGGTGTCCGGATCGTCGACAGCGATGCTCGTCGTCCCGAGGATGACCTGCTCGCCGTGGGGGATGATGATGTCGCCGTCGGCGGGCGGGCGACACCGATTGATGACGGGATCGATGCCCGAGTACTCGACGCCGACCATCACGCCCTTCGTCGGTTGCATCTCGACGTCGACATCGGCCAATGCAGCACACTGACCCGCCCAGGCCCCGCTCGCGTTCACGACGTAGTCGGGTTCGATGGTATCGACTTCCTCCCCGCCAACGGAAACGGCGGTGATTCGGCCGTCCTCGAGCGTGAACGACTCGAGGGGGGTGTGTGGCAGGATCGTCGCGCCGTGTTCGGCCGCGCTGGCTGCGTTCGCTGCGACCAGCCTCGAGGGATAGACGACGCCATCGGGGACGATCATGGCCCGTTCGACTGCCTCCCCGAGCGCGGGGACCCGCTCACGGGCGGTGTCCCCATCGACGACCTCGGCGTCGATGCCGTGTTCGCGACAGCCCTCGAGTTTGGCCTCGAAATAGGCCGGATCGTCGTCGGTGAGTTGGACGAAGACGCCACCGGTGTCGGCGACGGCGTGCCCGCCAATCGATTTGAGGATCTCGTTCTCCCGGATACACTCACTCGCGCCGTCGGGGTCGGTCTCGGCGTAGCGAGCGCCGCTGTGAAGCAAGCCGTGTGAGCGACCGGAGGTTCCACTGGCCAGCCCATCGCGGTCGATCAGTGTTACGTCGACCCCACGGAGGGCGAGGTCTCGTGCCGTTCCAACGCCGGTTGCGCCGCCGCCAATGATGAGGACCGATGTATGGTGTGTCATGATCGTGGGTCGTCAGGTGTCGTCGGGGAAATTTCCGACCGTCGGTCCTCGCTCGCGTGGCAATACACGAGGAAGACCACCTCCCGAATACGAACGGGTTAGGGAGTGAGTGCTGAAAAGCCTGTTTCGCGCGGCAATCGGTTCGAAAACGAGCCTGCCAAGAAATCACAGGGGACCACATCGTATATCCGAAGCGGCATCGAATCGGCCACGAAATGGTCGATCGACCACTGCCCACCGACGTTCGAACGCCGCCACCGCTCGAGTCGGGCGACCGGATCGCGGTAATCGCCCCCGCGTCGAACCTCGCACTCGAATATCCCGAAACGTACGAACTGGGGCTCGAACGACTGCGGACTGTCTTCGACCTCGAACCAGTACCCTTTCCGACGACCGAGATGACAGCCGAGGCGCTGTATGCGAATCCGGAGCGCCGGGCACAGGACATTCACGAGGCGTTCGAGGACCCCGAGGTTCGTGGCATCATAACCGTCATCGGCGGAAACGACCAGGTCCGCGTGCTCGAGCATCTCGACCTGGAGGTACTGTCGTCGAATCCGACCCGGTTTTTCGGCTACAGCGACAATACCCATCTCGCGCTGGCACTGTGGAACTGCGGGATCGTCTCGTTTTACGGCCCGTCGATCATGACCGAACTCGCCATGGACGGGGCGATGTTCGAGCACACGATCCGCTACACGAAACGCGCCTTCTTCGAGGACACCCTGGGGACCATGGAACCCGCCGACCGGTTCACCGACGAACCCGGTGACTGGGGCAATCCCGAGACGCTCGAGGAGCCCCGGGCCACCGAACCGAGTGACGGGTGGCACTGGTCCGGCGGCGAGCACGCGGTGACCGCCCCCACCTGGGGTGGGTGTCTCGAGATCCTCGACCAGCAGTTTCTCGCCGAGAGCTTCCTGCCCGAGGAGCACACACTCGAGGGGACCATCCTGGTTCTCGAGACCTCAGAAGAAGTCCCCGATCCCGCCTGGGTCGCTGGCGTCCTGCGTGCACTCGGCGAACGTGGCCTCCTCGAGCGGTTTGCGGGCGTGTTGGTCGGTCGTCCGCCGACCAGAAATCACCGCGACGATCGACCACCGGAGTGGCGGGAGGCCTATCGCGAACGCCAGCGGACGGTGGTCGCCGAGGTCTTCGAGGAGTACAATCCAGACGCGCCGGTCGTCCAGGGCCTCGAGTTCGGCCACACCTACCCAACCGTCCCCATCCCCATCGGGGGCCGCGTCGAACTCGACCCCGCGAGTGAGACCGTTCGGTTCCCCGGCTCGTCGTCATAATCCCAGGTAGCTTCGTGACCGTCTCGAAACCGTTACCGTGACCCCCACCCCGTCTCGGACCGTCGACGCTGCCGTTTTGCGCTCGAGTCAGTCGTCAAAGCCGACGATCAGCGTCCGTTCCGTTCGTACTCGAGGGCCGCCGCCCGCAACTGCTTGCCCCGATCCGTACTCGTCGTCAACTCGGGAACCGGCGTTGGCGTCCGGTCTTCGTCGATGGCGACGAACGTGAACACGGATTCGGTCGTCTTTTCTCGCTCGCCCGTTCGCAGGTCCTCCCGATAGGTGCGAATACGGACCTTCGCACTCGTCCGACCGGTGTCGTAGACGTACGCCGAAATAAACGCCACATCCCCCACCTCGATCGGTCGCTCGAAGTTCATTTGATCGACACGGGCGGTGACACAGGTTTCCCCCGAAAATCGCATCGCGCTCATCGCCCCCACCTCGTCCATCCAGAGCATCACGTTCCCCCCGTGGGTCGTCTCGAGGTTGTTCGCGTGGGTCGGCTGCACCATCTCTCGGTTCTCGATCAGGGTCTCGAGCAGATCAGTCATCGCCAGATATTCACGCGACCGCACAATCAGTCTTCATACTCTCGAGTGCGGTGGGCGTTCGTTCTCGAGTGCAGTGAGTGTCTGCCCTCGAGCGATGAGACTGCGGGCGTCCGTGACGGCCTGCCCTCGAGTGATGGCCAGTCGACAGCCATCCCCGCCAGTGCACGACATGGGACGCTTCGATACTGGTAAAAGCCGTCGCCGACTTGCATGGATAATGAGTGATGTAGGTGACGCGACCGTCCCCGAGGATCCCGGGCCACCGGCCGACGGCCAGGGTTCCGTCTACGTACTCGGGACGGCACACGTCTCCCAGGCGAGTGTCGACGACGTCCACGAAACCGTCGACCGCGAGCAACCCGACGTCGTCGCCGTCGAACTCGACGAGGGGCGATACCGCCAGATGCAAGGTGGCACCCCCGACGACATCGAAGCGAAAGACCTGCTGAGCGGAAACACCGTCTTCCAGTTTCTGGCCTACTGGATGCTCTCGTACGTCCAGGCCAAACTCGGCGAACAGTTCGACGTCGAACCCGGCGCGGACATGAAAGCCGCCATCGAGGCCGCCGAACAGAACGGCCACGGTCTCGCCCTCGTCGACCGCGACATCCAGGTGACCATCCAACGGTTCTGGACCAGACTCTCACTCGGCGAAAAACTCCGCATGGTTGGGGGCCTCGCCCTCGGGATTACGGACCCCCGAACCGTCGCCATCGCCTTCGGGTCGGTCGTCGGCCTCGCTGTCGGCCTCCTCTTTGGCACCGTTATCGGGCCCTGGTTCGGCCTCGAGGAAACCCTCGCACTGGGCGTCACGGATCCGGGAACCGTCCAGTACGCGGGAGCACTCGGTGTTGGCATCCTCGGGGGCCTCTTCGTCGGTCTGCTCTTTTTACCCTCCCTCGGCAACGCCAGTGCGTACACCGGCGGCGTGTTGAGTGGCTCCTCGCTTCGGATGGTCGCCGGGGCCGTCATCGGGGTCGTCACCATGCTCGCGATGGTGACTACCGAAACGTTCGTCGGACCGCTCTCGGCCGGGACGTTCGAAAGCTCCGGCGCGTTGACCATCCGGGGAGTCGTCGGCGGCGTTGCGGGCCTCGGCCTCGGGGCACTCGTCGGGGCCATCGTCGGCGTCATCCTCGGTGCGATGACCGCGGACGTCGACGATATCGAGACCATCGACATCGAGGAGATGACCGATGGCGACGTCGTCGCCGCCATGATGGAGGAGTTCCGTCGATTCAGTCCCGCCGGGGCGAACGCCCTCATCGACGAGCGTGACGCCTACATCGCCCACAAACTCCACATCCTCCGAAGTCAGGGCTACGACGTCGTCGCCGTCGTCGGTGCTGGCCACAAAGCCGGGATCGAACACTTCCTCGCCAATCCCGACGAGTTGCCCGCGATGGAGTCCATCACGGGAACGGCGTCGGGCCGACGGTTCTCCATTTTCAAGGTGTTTGGCTACCTCATCACGGTCGGATTCGTCGCCTTCTTCGGCCTCCTGTTGATGGCCGGCGTCCGTGACCTCTTTTTACTCCAGCTGTTTCTCGCCTGGGTCGTCTTCAACGGCGTTTTCGCGTTCAGCTTCGCCCGGCTAGCCGGTGCCCGCTGGACCAGCGCGGGCGTCGGCGGCATCGTCGCCTGGCTCACCAGCATCAACCCCCTGCTCGCCCCCGGCTGGTTCGCCGGCTATGTCGAACTTCGGTACCGCCCGGTCAACGTCACGGATATCGGCCGCCTCAACGAGATCGCGAGCGACACCTCGAAAGCCGCCGGTGAGGCCGTAGAGGAGATGTTCAACGTGCCGCTGTTCCGACTGATCATGATCGTCGCCCTGACTAACGTCGGGAGCATGATCGCGAGTTTCCTCTTCGTCCTCTTCGTCCTGCCATGGTTGGCCGGGGGCGAACTCGGCAGCGTCGACGCCCTGATGGCCGAACTGCTCGAGGGGGCGCGAAACAGCCTCGACCTGATCCGTGGGGTGCTGACGTGAGCTACGCTCGAGCGTCCTCGCTTTCGTTTAGCGAGAAAGAACTGTTCGACCTCGGGGTGGCCTGGGTCGTCCTGAGTATCGCGTTCGCGCTGTTGCTCGCGCCCATCCATCTGGGGTATCCAGTCGGGGCGTTCGTCCCGATGGTCGTCCTCAGCCTGGTGACCGTCGGCGTGGCCTTCTTGCTCCACGAACTCGC
>PUKM01000232.1 GCA_003552325.1 Natrialbaceae archaeon
AGATCGAGTTGCCACGGGCACAGGCGTTTTACTCCCAGTACGAGTACGTCGTCGGGTACTACGGCGTCGAGACCTACGTGGACGAGCGACGCCAACCGGGTCACCTCGAGCGATTCGGGTATCCACTGGCGCTGTATGTCAGCGAGTACGGGACGGCCGACGTCGAACTGAACGAGGACGGCTATCCTATCACCGAGACACCGACGGCGTGGATCAACGCCGAGGACGCCTGGTACGTCCACGGGAGTGACGCCAGAACGCCCGCTGGAGAGGCCATGATCCCGTTTGCCGACCAAGCGGACGCAGAGTCGTTCGCCGAGACTTACGGCGGCGACGTCCGGTCGTGGGAGACGGTCCTCGAATCGCCCGTCGACCGAGACGATGCGGCAACCGTCCGTGATCGTGTGGATCAGCAAAACACGACCGCAGACGACCTCGTCGATGGGACCACTGAACACGATGACAGACCGGTATCGGTCACCGTTGGCGAAGACGTCGACTCGGTACAGGCGGGTATCGACGAGGCCCCCGAAAACACCACGGTACTCGTCGAGGAAGGGACCTACAACGAAACCCTCGAGATCGATCGCCCGATCACGCTCCGTGGCGAGGCCGGGACCACGATCAGTGGCGACGGGAACGGCTCGGTTGTGACTATCACCGAACCCGACGTCGCCGTCCGAACCCTCGAGATAGACGGTATCGGTCCCACAGCGCACGGTGCTGAATCGGTCCCTGGGGAGGAACCCGAGGGCTGGGACGACGAGTTCCAGATCAGCTACACCGGTTCCGATGCCGGGATCACGGCCCACAACGCGGCCGGCCTGTCCATTGCCGACGTTCGGATCGATACGCCCTCGAACGGGGTTATCATCAGGGATAGTCCCGAGGCGGTAGTCGACAACGTCACGGTCCAGGGGCCCGCGGACTGGTCGGATGCCCTCGCTGGGGTGATGGTCTTTCGGTCACCAGGGGTTATCCAGGATTCCACCTTCACCGACGGACGGGACTCAGTGTACCTGTACAGTGCTGATGGAATGGTCGTCCGCGGGAACGAGATCGAAGGCGGGCTGCTGGGTATCCACCTGATGTACACCGGGGATTCCATCCTCGCGGACAACGTGCTTCGTGGCGTCGACAACACCGGGATCTACATCATGACCGGACCGGAGCGAAACGCCGTCGTCGGCAACCACGTGTCCGGCTCGCTCAGTGGGATACACGTCGGTGGGAGCGACTCCTACGTCGCCGATAACTGGGTGGAGGGCAACGAGAACGGACTTCGAATGGAAGCTGATTCCTCCATCTACGAATACAACGTGATGCTCGGGAACGATATTGGGGCCCGAGATGGGACGATGTTGCCGACCAGCCAGGTCGTCGGGAACGACTTCGTCGCCAACGACGAGCACGCGACCGTCGGACCAGGACCACTCCGCATCTGGACGCACGACGGCACCGGGAACTACTGGGAGGGAGCGCTGTCACCCGTCGATGGTGATCCACCCGAGCGTTCGTACACACCGAGTGATCCCGTCGACGCAACAATGCACACCACTGACGGGGCCCCGACGCTCGCACGGTCTCCGGCACTCGATGCCGTGGCCGGCCTGGAGACGGCCGCACAGGGGATGCAATCGGAGCAAATCGTCGACCGCAATCCGGCGAGTGAACCAAACAACTCAGCACTCCTCGAGGCCACCGGCACCGACGCCTCGAGCGACAACGACACCGAACGGGACCAGCCATGACGACACGAGCACACACCGACGAGAACGCACCTGAACGAGACGCCCAACCGACGACAGACGAATCCAAGACGGATTCGGCGGGTGACGCCGACACTGACCCACTCGTCACGGCCGACGAGATCGATTTTGCCTACGGAACGGTCTCGGTACTCGAAAACGTCTCCGTCGCGATCAAGCCAGCACGGATCACGGCACTCATCGGGCCGAACGGCGTCGGGAAGACGACGTTGTTGCGAGCGCTCGCTGGGTTGGCCAGCCCGACAGCAGGGTCGATCAGTTACGACGGTCCCGACACCGTCCGGCCGATCGGGTATCTCCCCCAGAACCCGGCGTTCAGGCCGGGGTTTACCGCCCTCGAGACCCTCGAGTTCTACGCCAGTCTCGTCGGCGAGGACGATCCACACGCACGCCTCGAGCGAGTCGGCCTCGCCGCTGCCGCGGATAGACGGGTCGAGGCGCTCTCCGGCGGCATGACACAGCTCCTGGGCATCGCACAGGCGACGATTGGCGATCCACCGCTCATCGCCCTCGACGAACCAGCATCGGGGCTCGACCCGGGGATGACAACGCACGTCTTCGAGGTGGCCACCGAACTCGCGGCGACTGGCACCGCCGTCCTGTTGACATCACACGACCTCGACCTCGTCGAGCGGACGGCGGACGAGGTTATTTTCCTCGACGATGGTGGTGTCGCCGACCAGGGCTCACCGTCGGCCCTGTCGGACCGGTACGAGGCGGACTCCCTCTGGGAAACCTACGAGCGCGCACTCACTGGCGATCTGCACACGATTCACGTCCGGGGTGACTCGCCGTGAGCCAGCCCACATCGGCACAGACGGACACGAAACCCAGTGGGGTGGCACAGATCGCTCGCGTTGTCGACCGGGAACGCCGGACGCTCGCCCGAACGCGGACGTTCGTGATCCTCGGCGTCGGCTTTGCAGCGATCGTCCTGGGACTGGCCTGGTCGAGCGGCGGCACCAGCGGCGGCTACGTGCCGACCGTCGTCGGGTTACTCACCCCACTCGAGTTGCTCGTCCCCGTGCTCGCGGTCGCGTTCGGATACCGTGCGATCACGGGCGATGCCGAACGAGGCGAACTCGACGTCCTGTCCACCTACCCGATCGGTGCCCACCACCACGTCCTGGGTGTCTACCTCGGTCGGGCGATTGGCCTGCTGGTCGTCGTTTTCGTGTCACTGCTTCTCGTCGCGATTGCGATCGTCTTCCTCCGAACGGAGCCAGTCGGGTGGTATGCCAGCCACGCCAGTACGGATTCCCCGATCCTGTTCGCTCGATTTACCCTGCTGACGGCGTTCTTTGCGCTGACCATCCTCGCGATCGCCATCGCCGTCTCGGCGGTCGCTCGCGAGGCGCGAACGGTCATCGTCCTGGCGGTCACCGCCCTGGTCGTCGTGCTCGTCGGCCTCGACCTCGCGCTCGTGTACGGGTTCGCGAGCGGGATCATCGGTGACGGCTCGCTGCTCCACGCCATCGCGTTCAGTCCACTCAGTGCCTATCGGGGACTCGTCTTCGAGAGCGTCGTCATCACGGCTGCCGGAACCGGTCCCCAGACCGCCTCGGTTCCCTCGAGCGTGTTCGGCCTCCTTGTCTGGACGGTCGGGTCGCTCGTCGTTGCCACGCTTGCGACGAAGCGATAATTCCGATACTCTCAAACAGTCAGCAGTGACCCGACGCTCAACTGCTCGAGCATCCACCTAACTTACATCAACGACATCACGAGTTCGGAGTCGATCTCGTCGTGATCGTACAGGTCGCCTCCGTACTCGTCCTCGAACGCCGCCGCATCGTCGGGGTCTGAAAAGCCAATGATCGACCGACCCATCGCGCCGTTCACCTCGCTGTCAACCACTAATCGACAGTCATCGGCCAGGGCAAACGCCTCGGCCTCGACGTGACTCGTGATCTCCGCCTGATCGCCCTCCCCACGGACCTCGTAGTCGACGCTCGAGTAATCCGTCAAATACGTGGCCTCGGGCGAGGCGTCGTCTTCGTTCTGGAAGACGAACGTGTAGGTACACACTGAACTACAGAACTGTGCCGGGCGGTCATCGTCCACCTCCTCCTGGGTTTCGAGGACGTCCTCCGGGTCGGCATAAAACGCCAGCCCAACCGGTCCAGGATAGTCGACGATCTCCATCGTGCAGTTATCGCAGATCTGTCCCGACTCGATCGTGATCGGATCCGGTTGCTCCTCCTCGTCACCGAGACAACCGGCAAGCGACGTCAGGCCGACCAGTGCCGTTCCCGCCAACACCGTCCGCCGGGTGATCAACGAGCCCACAGAGCCGCCACCCTGTTCGTGCTGTTTCATACGTCTGTATCGGGCCCAAGCGAACATGACTGATCTGGTCCATTCGGTGAAAACCGGTCCTCGAGCGGGGTGGGTGGGTATTGATCACGGTGCAACCCGCCCACCGAGACGGCGCACAGACTCGGGACGTCTAAGAACGAGGCTCGAGGACGTCCCGAATCCGTCGGTCGGAATCGCGTAACATCCCGAGGTCGTCGGTGAACACCTCGACAGCCACCGTGCCGTCGAACCCCTCGAGGTGGTCGGCAACGATGTCGTAGTCGATCTCGCCAGCCCCGATGGGCATGTGGGTATCACCGCGAGAGCGCACGTCGTGGACGTGAAGGTGGGAGACGAGCTCCCCCCACCCCGAGAGAAACCGATCGATGCCGTCGTTCCCCTCCTCCATGTAGGCGTGGCCGACGTCGAAGCACACGGCCGTGTCCGTCTCACGAGCGAGGTCCCCGAGGACCGACAAGGGGAGGCCACGTGCCTGATGCCCGACGTTCTCGACGACGAGTTCGACCCCGACGTCGTCGCCGGCAGCGGCGATGGCCGCCAGTTGCTCCGCAAAGACCGGGCGCAAGTCGGTGTCGTGTGGGTCCCGGAGTGTGCCGTGGAGGACCGCCTTCGTGGCTCCACAGTCGCCGGCCAGCTCGAGCAACCGGGTCATGTACGCGACGATCCCAGCGTTGATCTCGGGACTGGGGGTTCCCACGACCTGCTTGTACGGCAGGTGGACGCACAGATCGGCATCGGCAGCCGACAGGCTCTCCTGTAGCGGCTCTCGCTCGAGGTCGGCCAGCGCCGTGCCGTCGCCAATGGATACCTCTGCGAAGTCGAACCCGTCGATAGTCGCGTCCAGTCGCTCGAGTGAGTCACCAACGGTCACACCGAATTCGGCGCTCATGGGTGCTGTTCGACCGCGTATGATAAAACAATCCTGGGAATCGC
>PUKM01000116.1 GCA_003552325.1 Natrialbaceae archaeon
ACAGGTTTTCGAACAGGACAAGCAATCGGTTTTCGTCGGCGACGATGGGTGGGAGCGAAACAGGAACCTGGAGCGAGAGACCCGGATCAACGGTTCGACTCGCGTGTTCGACGACTCGCTCAAGTGACACGCTCTCTGTCTCCGTGAGCTTTTGACCACTTCGTGCCAATATCAGTACGTCATCGATCAGTGTATCCATACGGTCGACTGCCCACTCGATCTCATCGAGATGGGAGGTCACATCGGGTACCGTATCATCATCGAGCGAGCCCACCCGCTGTTTCAACAACTCGACGTGACCGGCTGCCAGGGTGAGTGGGTTCCGCAGGTCGTGTGAAACCGTTCTCGCGAACTCTTCGAGGCGTTCGTTCTGTCGCTCGAGTTCTTGCCGACGGTCTTCGAGTTCACCCTCACGTTCGGCTCGCTCGAGTGCGGCCTCTACGTTGGCGGCGAGGATGTTTGCTAAGGCAAGTGATTCCTCATCGAAGTCGTTTCGCTCGGTCGAGGCGACGATCATGATGCCGTACTCACCGAGTGGGAGGTGGGCTTCACTTCGGACGGGCGTCTCCGGGTTTTTGCTCCCATCTTGAAATCGGACGTCCCCGTGGGCCATGGGTTGACCGGCTTCGTACGCATCCCACGCCAGCCCCCCACCGCGATCGATGATCGGCGGTGTTCCGAACACCGACTCGGTACGCTCGCTGTACGCAATCGGAACGAGCCCGTCCCGTTCGCGATCAAAGTGGTACACACAGGTGAGTTCGTACTCCAGTATCTCACTGGCGATGGAACACCCGGTGGCAGCAACTTCGTGGGCGTTTGCTGCCCCCATCAGTCGACGGGTGCCCTCGTGAAGCTGTCTGATTCGTCGCTCCCGCTCTTTCTGGTCTTCGATATCCCGTATCACCCCGACGCTCCCCAGGAACTCGCCGTCGTCGACGATCGGCGCGAGGTGATCTTCGACGATATGTTGCTCCCCGTTGAGACTCTCGAACGTAAATTCGATTTTTCCCCACTTGCGGTCGTCATCGTCGAGAATACGGATCAGTTCGCTGGTCGCTTGCTCGACAGCCACAGCCGGCATATACTCCGACGCGTGTGAACCGACTACTGACTCGTGTTCAGCGCCGAGCGCCGCAACCATCGCATCGTTCACGACCTCGATAGTCCCCGCCGAATCGAGGACGTACATCGGATCGCCAACCGTTTCGACCAGGAGCCGGTACTGTTCGAGTTCACGTTCCCGCCGTTTTTCGTCAGTGATATCGGTATAAATCGCGTACTCGTGTACGATCCCCTCGAGTTCGACAGCGAAGCCTCGAAAGAGGAACCGCCTGGGGCCGTCTGCAGTCAGTCGTGTAACCGTCTCGGTAACGACTTCATCGAGCCCAACGGCGCCATAGATCTCGACTGGGTGCTCTCCTTCTGGTATAATGAGTGCATCAAGTGAACTGCCGATCAAGTCTGATGTATCGTACCCGAAGGTCTCGACGAAGCCCGGATTGACATCGACGACGGTGTCTGAACCAGCCTCACCGATGAATGCAACGGCATCGGGAACGTTTTCGAAGAGGGCAGCGAACCGATCCCGTTCGCGCCTCACTGCCTGTTCCGAACGTATTCGTGAGATGGTCGCGGCAACGTTGGCGGCGAGGAGTTCGGCGAGTGTGCGATCCCGTTCGGTGAACGAACCCGGTATCGTCGATGCTGCCTGCAGCACGCCACTGTCGCCGACGGGGACACTCAGGCCACATCGGATCTGTTCGTCGACTGGCTTTGCGTCGTCCCGTGTCTCGAGTATTTGCTCGAGGGACGATTCTCCCGTTCGAAACGTGTGACCAACGATCCCGTCTTCGATGCTGAACGGTTCTGTAATCTCATCGATAAGGGTCCCATCCAGGGCGCACGGGTGTAAGAGCCCATCCTCCTCGATGTAGAGCGCACTGGCATCGCTCTCGAGGACGTCGACCATGGCTTCGACGGCCAGTTGATAGACGCGTTCGGTATCGTGGCAGGCTTCGAACTGTCTGGCCACCTCGTGCATCGCCTCGATGTGGCGAAAGCGCCCGGTGTCCGTCGTTGTAAGGAGGGCCGAGACCACCTGACGGAGCCGTGCGGGTGCGGGTTTATTGGGATCGGCTTCGTAGAGGGTATCGACTTCTGGAGTAGTAGCGGTCGTTTCACTCGAGAGATAGGCGGTCGCGCCGGCATCGAACGCCCCGGCAGCGAGTGTTTCGGATCCCTCTGGTGCATAGAGAACGATCGGGAGCGACGGATAGGTTCGATGGATGGTTCGGACGAGAGTCAGTACACTCGAATTCGGGAGTGGGGGTGTCACAACGAGACACGACAATGATGACGTTTCAAGCGTGGAGATGGCGTCTACAGCCGTCTCCACGGTCAAAACGGCCTCGACAGTTGAGAATTCTTCCAGAGCCTGAACGGCTGGAGACGGGTCTAGCGACGAGTCGACGTAGAGGAGTGTCGAATCGGCATCCCCCGAGCGGTCCCCAGAACCGGTCATCTAATTATACCTATCTTACTGGCTACCTGTATAAGATATTCGGCCCACAACGGAGCGAGCCTTTGGTTCGAAATTCGAAATTTGATTTCGAGAATCGCACTATTTCGTGGCGTTTATTACGATGTGCACACTTTGGACGACCAACGAATGTCCACGGATACCGATACTGCCACAGACGAGCGCACTATCCTCTTGATCGGCAGCGGCCCAATCCAGATCGGCCAGGCGGCCGAATTCGATTACTCCGGCGCACAGGCGTGCCGGGCTCTGCAAGAAGAAGGCGCCCGTGTGGTCCTCGTCAACTCGAATCCGGCGACGATCATGACCGACCCGGAGATGGCCGATCGGGTCTATCTCGAGCCGATTACAACCGACGCTATCGCCGAAATCATCCGCAAAGAACGGCCCGACGGCGTGATCGCTGGCCTCGGTGGACAGACCGGGCTCAACGTCACCGCCGAACTCGCGGAAGAAGGCGTGCTCGAAACGTACGACGTCGAGATCATGGGAACCCCACTCGACACCATCTACGCCACCGAAGATCGCGACCTGTTCCGCCAACGCATGGAGAACATCGGCCAGCCCGTCCCCCGGTCGACCACTATCTCACTCGACGACGGCGAATCAGTGAGCGAACTCAGCGAGGCCGACCTCGAAGAGCGCGTCGACGAGGCCGTCGAGGCCGTCGGTGGGTTGCCCGTGATCGCGCGCACGACCTACACACTCGGCGGATCAGGGTCGGGCGTCGTTGAAGATCGCGAAGAACTGCTCGAGCGGGTGCGCAAAGGACTCCGCCTCTCACGGAACAACGAGGTGTTGATCACCGAATCGATCGCTGGCTGGGTGGAACTCGAGTACGAGGTGATGCGCGACGCCGACGATTCGTGTATCATCATCTGCAACATGGAAAATATCGACCCGATGGGGATCCACACAGGCGAGTCGACGGTTGTGACCCCCTCACAGGTCATCCCCGACGACGGCCACCAGGAGATGCGGACTGCCGCACTCGACGTGATTCGTGAACTCGGGATCCAGGGTGGCTGTAACATTCAGTTCGCCTGGCGTGACGACGGGACCCCTGGCGGTGAGTATCGTGTCGTGGAGGTCAACCCGCGTGTCTCTCGGTCGTCGGCACTCGCCTCGAAGGCAACCGGGTATCCAATCGCGCGCGTCACGGCGAAGGTCGCCCTCGGAAAACGGCTCCACGAAATCACGAACGAGATCACCGGCGAAACGACGGCCGCGTTCGAGCCAGCAATCGACTACGTCGTCACCAAGGTCCCGCGATGGCCAAAGGACAAGTTCGAGGACGTCGATTTCGACCTCGGCACGGCGATGAAATCGACAGGAGAGGCGATGGCCATCGGCCGCACCTTCGAGGAATCACTGTTGAAGGCCCTCCGCTCGAGCGAGTACGACCCGAGCGTCGAGTGGGCCGACGTCAGCGACGACGAACTCGAGGCCGCCTACCTCGAGGTACCAACTCCTGACCGCCCGTATGCGATCTTCGAGGCGTTCGAACGCGGCTACACCGTCGACGACGTCTGTGCCCTGACCGGCATCGAGGAGTGGTACGTCGAACGCTTCGAGAAGGTCGCGTCGGCATCAGTCGCCGCAAGCGAGGGGACGTTCGAGGAGGCCGCTGAACTCGGCTTTACCAACCAGCAAGTCGCCGCCCGCGCCGGCGCGGACGTCGGGGCCGTCGAATCCGTCGCCCCCGACCGGACGTTCAAACAGGTCGATACCTGCGCCGGGGAGTTCGAAGCGTCGACGCCGTACTACTACTCCGCGAGGGACGCCCTCGAGTCGGGCCCCTCACCGATCGCCCACGACGAAGTGCAAGTCGACACGGACGTCGAAAGCGTTGTCGTCGTCGGCGGTGGCCCAATCCGCATCGGCCAGGGGGTCGAATTCGACTACTGTGCCGTCCACGCGGTCCGTGCTCTGTGCGACCTGGGGATCGACGCCCACGTCGTCAACAACAATCCCGAGACGGTCTCGACGGACTACGATACGAGCGACGGACTCTTCTTCGAGCCGATCACCGCCGAAGAAGTCGCCGACGTCGTCGAATCGACCAACGCCGACGGCGTGATGGTCCAGTTCGGCGGGCAAACCTCCGTCGACATCGGCGCGCCACTCGAGGACGAACTCGAGCGCCGTGGTCTCGACTGTTCGATCCTGGGGACGACCGTCGAAGCGATGGACCTCGCCGAGGACCGCGACCGTTTCAACCAGTTGATGGACGACCTGGGGATCGCCCAGCCAGAGGGTGATGCCGCCTACAGCCGCGAGCAGGCGTTCGACCTCGCCCACGAAATCGGCTACCCCGTCCTCGTTCGCCCCTCCTACGTCCTCGGCGGTCGCGCCATGCGGGTCGTCCACGACGACGACGAACTCGAGACCTACATCGACGAGGCCGTCCGCGTCAGTCCCGATAAACCGATCCTGGTCGATCAGTTCCTCGAGGGTGCCGTCGAGCTAGACG
>PUKM01000056.1 GCA_003552325.1 Natrialbaceae archaeon
ATTATTACGATGAGGAGGCGGTCTTCAGCTCGATCGATACACAGGGACGATATGCCTTTGGCAACCAGCGCGACATTTTGCGGTGGAACCTCGAACGGTTCGCGGAGGCCCTCCAACCGCTGTGTACACCATCAGCACTCACCTATGATGAACTCGAGGCCCTCCTCGACGGATTCGCGGACCGGTTCGACGCGCGATATTACGCGATGATGCGACAGAAACTGGGAATGGAGGGGGATGGCAACGACGCGCTCGTCGATGAATTCCTCGCGTGGCTTCGCCGCTCGAACGCAGACTATACGAATACGTTTCTCGAGCTGGAGGCACCTGGGACGTTCGATGATCCGGTGTTTGCAACGAACGCATTCGAACACCTCAGAGAGCGATTGACTGCCGTCGGCCTGGACGAGACGTTGATGCAGGAAGCCAACCCGCGATATATTCCCCGCAACTACCTGGTCGAAGAGGCACTGGATGCGTATCTCGATACGGGAGATCTCACCAGATTCAATGACCTCCTGGCGGTGTTGGAACGTCCCTACACGGCCCAGGAGGTCGGGTCACACTTTCAGGACCCCCCAGAACGGGAGTTCGACGCGAGGTACACGACGTACTGTAATACGTGAGTGACCGTCTCGAGTGCGCCTCGATCGTTCCAGTGGTGCACGCGCGCACGCTCACCGCTCGCTGATATGGTCCCGTTGCACCACGACTGGCCACCCTCCAACGCGCCACTCGAGTGGCGCACGCTGACGGCGTCTGGTTCATACGTTTGTGACGAAACAAACCGTTCAGTACAGATGCCCACGTACCTTTTTCCGCCTCGGGATTCCGCACTTCGTTCGGAACCACTCGGCGCAAAAATATACGCTAAAAAGGCCGCCTGCGCGGGCTTCGCCCGCTTCGGCGGGGAACCGCTCGCGTCGCTCGCGGATGTTGGTGATGTGTATTTGTGTCGCCTACACTGATCGAGTATCGGCGTTCAAACTGGTCCCTTCGAGCCGTCCAAATAACACACCGGTCCTGTCGATACTGCCAAAGATCGACCATTCCACTGGTCTACCCGGTCCTCTCAGCCCCCGTCTACGGAGTCGGCATCAACGCCCTGTGGCTCGCTCGTCGGACCGGGGGTACTCTCGAGTGCCTCTCGCTCGTCGAGGTCGCCATAGGCCTCACCGAAGACGTTGAGTGCGGCTTTGAAGACTCCGAGGAGGACTGGACCGATGAACAGCCCCATGATGCCAAGGAGGTAGATCCCGCCGATGACGCCAATGAGGACAACGGCGGGGTGGAGTCCCGAACGTCGATCGACGAAAATCGCTCGCAAGTAATTGTCGACGACCGAGAGGACGGCGATTCCGTAGAGCAACAACAGGACGCCAGCACCGACCTCACCAGTCAAGAGCAGGTAGCCGACTGCGGGCCCCCAGACGAACCAGACACCGATCGCGGGGAGGAACGAAACGATGACCATCACCATCGTCCAGAAGGCGACATTCGGCACTCCCACGAGCCAGAGACCGATCCCACCGAGAATTCCTTCGACGAGGGCAACGAGCACGTGGCTCTTGATTACGGCCCACGTCACGACGTTCACTTCGTCGAACAGTTCGTCGCGCACGCTCGACTCGAGTGGGGCGACGTGGCCGACCCAGGCCACGAACGTGTCGCCATCGACGAGCAAATAATAGAGCAAGAAGACGAGGACGAGCAAGCCAAGACCCATTTCGACGCTCATATTCACGAGCCGCAGGAGCTCTCCAACCAGGAAGTCGACGACGTCAGTGAGCACCTCTTCTTCGACGTTCGAAAAGAGTTGCTCGTCGATATTCTCGGCGACGTCATCGAACCCGAGGTCGAGGGCGATTTCCTGGAGCGCCTCGACGGCCGCCGGACCGTCGAAATCATTGACGAAGGAAGCCACCGTCTGGAGGAGGATTACCGAAAACACGGCCAACGGGATGATGGCGGCGACGAGGGCGAACCCGGTCAATGCCAGTGCCACGAGTTTCGAGGCGATCCGATCTTCGAGTGGCGTCGACGCCAGACGGCCCTCGAGTCGGCGCTGGCTTGGAAAGAGCACGAAGGCCAGGAGACAGGCCGCAACGACGTAGGGAAACAGCGGCAGCACCATCAGTGCGGCAATGTAGCCGAGAATAGCGAGCAACAGCCCGAAAAAGGCCGTGCGGACGTTCATGCCAGTAGCTGACGGGACACGGTCATAAGTGTTGACACTGAACGGTCACTGGCTGAGAACGCAAGCGCTGTTTCAGGCCGCTTCGAGGGTATCGAATAACTCTCCAACGAGCTCGCCGGTGGTGTCGATGATGGCGTCCCATCCCTCGTTATCCGGTGCGATCCCGACCAGGCGTGCGATTCTCATGATGGAGACGTGATAGACGCGCTGGACGCCCGGCTCTTCCTCCCAGATAATCACGTTACAGGGAAAGAGCCCACCGATCCGACGGGTCTCCTCGAGTGCCCGATCGGCGACGGCAGGATTGCACGCTCCGAGGACGTAGTAGGGGTCACGGTCGGCGTCGACCTTCTCGTTGAGGAGTTCCGAGGGCGAAAACTCGACGGGAATCCCGAATCCGACCTCGAGGCAGGCCGCCCTAACGTGTTCGATCGCGTCCGTGTGATCCATCTCGAGGGTCGTCTGGTGTTCGCCGATATCCTCGTCGTCGATCGCCGCCGGGTCGATTGGAAGCGCCATGGGGGTGGTTGGAAGCCCAGGAGTAAAACGCCGTGGGGTTTGGGCCTTGTCCGCCTCTCACAATGCGACGGGCAGCCACTCGAGGTATCGGAGGGCCGGGGTCGGGTCGAACAGCGGATCCCGGAGGACGAGATAATCGAGGAGCACGAGGCCAGCACCGTGGGCGAGGACCGAGGGTAAAATCGAATTCGAGTGGTAGTCGACGGCCCCAAAGAGGACGTCCGTCGGTCCAGAGAGCAGGAATTCGATCGGCGGTTTCGAGGCGTGGTGGATCATGTAGACGATGGGGCTGATAAACACGGCTTTGAAGCCGATCTCTTTGACACCGACACAGAGCAACCCTCGGTAGTAGGTTTCAGCAGCCAGTGCCAGGATGAACAACTGAACCGCGTGTGGGAGAAACTCGGCGGGAGCCAGCGTCGTCTGCCACATCGGATAGTAGGTCCTGATCGAGGGGAGTGTCGACCCGATCAGATAAAACGGGAGGACGAACAGCGAAAGCAAGACACCGTTTCGGATCGCGATACGATTGATATTCCAGCCGATGTGGCGGCCGTGGGTCACGCCCAGTGCGAGCGGGCCGACGATCAAGACGACCGTATCAAAAACCACCCGTCGCTCGAGTTCGGAGGGGACGAAGCTCATCCAGAGGAGCGTCAAGATTGCGCCGACGAGCAACGACTTCTGGAACCACGAACGGTTCGAAAGCCATCGGCGCACCCAACGCCCCGGTGTGATCCCCTCGAGGCGCTCCACGGTTCTATTCGTCGGTCGGTGTGTCGTCGTCGTCCTCTTCTGACTCCGGGGCCTCCACCGCACCATCGGCGCCAGCGTCTTCATCGGCGTCGGTCTCTGCACCGTCGCCTTCACCAGCGTCCGCCGCGTCCTCGACATCAGATTCGGGTGCCGCCGTACTCGAGCCACCGTCTCCAGCAACGCCGACCGGACCAGTGCCAATCACGTCACGGACGTGTGATTCGAACTCCTGACGACGTTGGAAATACGTCTCGGAGATGTCCTCGAGGATGGTCGAGATGGTCTGTGGGCCGTCGGGTGTTCGAATCTCGGCATCGCCTTCGTGGCGACCGATTTCACTCTTCTCGATGGGCCAGTGGAGCCGGGAGGTCACGCGAGCCAGTGGGACGCCCTCGACGGGTGTTTCCTCGCCGAGTTCGACAACCGGGCCGGAATCGTCTTCCTCATCACTCATGCTCGAGCGTTTGCAAGCCCGTTGATTCAAGCTTTCGTTTCCGCAGTTACCAGAATAGTCGGGTGTATGACCTATGTCTGACGTATTGTTTTGTGGACAGAGACCATGACATCGCGTATGACAAGCCTGACGGAGGTATACGACGGTGGAACGGGGGGAACGAACCTCCGGCGGCTGTACGCCGGAACGGTACTCGTCGCCATCGGGGGGATACTGGCAGTGATCGCCGTTCTCATCTCGACGACGACGCTCTTTTCCGAGAGCTTCAGCGATCCGGTCTACGGGCCTGTATTGTGGGCAGGTGTGCTCGCCGGGACCGGAGTTCCACTGGCTCTCCTGGGCGTCTTCACGGTGTTGCCGGCCAGCCGGCGGGTACAGGCGGCTGCCGTTATCGGCACCAGTATCTGTCTGTTCGGGGTCGTCCTCTTCTGGCAAGCGTACCCCAGTGACTGGCGTGGGCACGGCAACAACTACACGCTGTACGTTTCGGCCGTCTACCTGCTCGGGCTCTTCACTGCCCTCTGGTGTCTGTTCACCGGCGTCGTCAACTTCAAAACTCGAAACGATCCCGGTGGCATGCTCGAGATGAACGTCACGCTTCGAAATCAGACGAAGGTGGTCGAAGTCGAATCGGAAGGTGGCGGCCTCGGCGGTGTCGGGTTTCTTGGTTCGACACCGGACGGCGAGGTCGAAACCCAGACGAACGACAAATCATCCAGTCGCTCCTCACCTGCCCCCAACCCGGTCAGTGCCCCCGCGAGTGACGGCGGTGCTGTCAGCCGGGACATCCAGTCACCGCTGGATGATCCTGGGACGGGTGATGGCCAGGACGGCCTCATCGTCGATGGCCCCGAACAACCGACCCCAACCGACCGGTACTGCGGCAACTGCACACACTTCGATTACGTCCGCACCTCGAGCGGGATCACCCCCTACTGTGGCCAGTTCGACGAGACGATGGACGATATGGACGCCTGCGAGGAGTGGACGCCTAACCGGTAGTCATCCGCTCGTGTATCGCCCCAAACGGACACTTAGAAGTGTGCCGTCGCCAAACCC
>PUKM01000046.1 GCA_003552325.1 Natrialbaceae archaeon
ATCGCTTCGTAGTCGGCGTCGAGGCCAGTGACGAACACTTCCTCGGTAATCCCGGGGAGGGTGGCGACGCGGGCACCGGCGTCGTTCGCGCTGCCACGAGCCCGAGTGTGGCTCAGGCTTTTCGTGGTCGGTGCGAGCACGACGTCGGCCTCGGCCATCGCCGCCGCGACCGGTGCGGGTGGTTCGCTCCCGTGGGTTGGGCCCGGCGGATAGCGAACGATCACCGCGTCGTCGGTGATCTCACTGGCCACGTCGTACAGGGCTTCTCCGATGTGCTCGCGTTTATCATCGGTGACGATGACACAGGATTCGTCACCCTCGAGGGCCATGCATTGGGTGAGTGCTGTCTGGGCGGGTGCGCGGAGTGAAGCCATACCGAACGGTGGTAGAGCGAGGTGAAAGGGTGTTGCGGTTCCAGCGTGGCACGTCTTATCCTGGGATCAGCCTCGTTGAGATGGTGAGGATCCCATTTCGGTACGTTGCCTCCCGCTCGTCGCCAAAGCGCAGACTCGAGGCAGGCGGCCGGATACACCGATCCTGATACCGGTCGACGTCGAACTCGACGGTGATCGTTCGCGAGCCAATAGCGACGAAGATGTCCTCGGGAGGAACGCCGTGCGTGTCGATGACCACTTCGAATCGCTCGGCGACGGTGTGATGGAGGCGTCTCGTCCGTAGTGAAGATGGCCGGTCGAAGCGAGGAAGGGTCATACGTCCACTCGCTGGTTCACTGTGGAGAGTCTCCCCCTGCACAGATTGATGCGTTATACTACCCCTCTCACATGATTGGGCGGCTCGAAGATACCAATCCTTCCGTGTCACTCACCACCGTCGGCAAGCGCCTCGAGTGCGTCGTCGAGTTTGCCCGCCTGGGCCTCCCAGAGCGTTGCGTACCGACCACCCTGTGCGAGTAACCGTTCGTGGTCACCGCGTTCGACGACCCGACCACCTTCGAGGACGAGGATCGTATCGGCGTTTCGGATCGTCGAGAGTCGATGGGCAATCGCGAGGGTGGTTCGCCCCTCGGTCAGGCGATCGATGGACTGCTGGATCAGGGCCTCCGTTTTGGTGTCGACCGCGCTGGTCGCCTCGTCGAGGATCAGGATCTCGGGGTCTTGCAGGACGGTCCTGGCAATAGCGACGCGCTGGCGTTGTCCCCCCGAGAGCTTGACACCGCGTTCACCGACGCGGGTGTCGTAGCCGTCCTCGAGTTCGGTGATGAACTCGTGTGCCTGAGCGGCTTTGGCGGCCTCGACGACGTCCGCCGTTGGGGCGTCGAAATGGCCGTACCGGATGTTGTCGGCGATCGTCCCGTCGAAGAGGAACGTCTCCTGGCTCACGTAGCCGGTGGCTCCCCGGAGATCCTCGAGGCGGAGGGTTCGGATGTCGTGGCCGTCGACGCGGATCGCCCCGTCATCGACGTCGTACAGGCGCAACAGGAGTTTGAGCAGCGTCGATTTGCCGGCCCCCGTTGCACCAACGAGGGCGACAGTATCGCCAGGGGCGGCTTCGAACGAGACGTCCTCGACGACGGCTTCCTCACTTCCCTCGAGGTCGGCCCCGATAGCACGGGCCTCGTTCGCGGCGTAGCTGAACGTGACGTCGTCGTACTCGACGCGACCACGGACGTCCTCGAGCGGCTCGGGATCCGCCGGATCGGTGACGTACGCCGGGATGTCCATCAGGCCGAAGACACGTTCGCTCGAGGCTTTCGCGTTCTCGTACTGGTCGACGATGTTCGAGACCTCAGCGAGGGGGGCGACGATGAACTGTGTGAGAAAGAGGAAGGTGACGAACTCCCCGACCTGGAGGGTGCCGGTCATCGGGCCTGGAGCCGTGCCGGTCATGATCCACCAGCCGCCGACGAGGAAGGTAGCGGCGAAGGCGATCCCGGCGAGGAGTTCCATGCCGGGCCGGTAGATGTACGAGAGTTTGAGCACGGCCATCGTATCGTCGAACAGGCGTTTCGAGGCCTTCCGGACGCGACCGACCTCGTAGTCCTCGCTGCCGGTCGTTTTCGTGAGCCCCATCCCCGAGAGGCTGTTTTCCAACCGCGTGTTGAGCCAGCCAACGGCCGCCCGCTGTCGGACGTATCGGGGTTCGACGGTCACCATGAACCAGTAGGTGAACGCGAACATGGCGGGGATCGCCACGAGTGTGACGAGCGCGAGTTGCCAGTTGAGTAAAAAGAGGATCGCGGTGATCCCGCCGACCATCACGAGCAGGCGCAGGGAGTTGATCATCGCGTTATCCAGAAACATCTCGAGGTTCTGGGTATCGTTGTTGAGAACGGCCATGACCTCTCCCGTCTGCTTGTCATCGAAGAAGGTCATGTCCAGGCTCTGCATCTTCTGGAAACAGTCGACGCGGACGGTGTGCATCACGTCGTGGGCGAAGAGGTTCGCCGAGACGCCGTAGACCCAGGTGAACGCGCCCACGAGGATGAACGCCCCCGCGATCGTGCTGACCGAAAACCAAAACTGGCCCGTCTCGGTCACCGGGAGCCAGACGTCGGGGACGACGGGAAGGCTGTACCCCTCCCCGCCGGGGGTGAAAATGGCGTCGATAGCGGCTCCGAGGATAAGCGGTGGCAGCAGTGATGAGATCTGGGCGATGAAGTTCGCCACCATCGCAATGGCGAACCAGAGCAATCGGCCGGGCCCGTACTCGAGAAACAGCCTCGAGAGGGGGCGATCGACTTCATCTCGGTATTCATCAAACGGGGTTTCGTCGTCGGTGGTACTCACTGGCACAGCGGTACTATTTCGAACCGTAAATGGTGTGCGGTTACGGCGAGGTACTCGGCTCTGTCACCTGAAGTACAGTATCACTGCACCAAGGACCAACAGTCCCAGCCCCCACCAGAGCGAATCGCCGGGCAGGACGAACA
The DNA here is from genome assembly GCA_003552325.1 of Natrialbaceae archaeon. Classification (GTDB taxonomy): domain Archaea; phylum Halobacteriota; class Halobacteria; order Halobacteriales; family Natrialbaceae; genus Natronosalvus. The sequence goes on from PUKM01000046.1 coordinate 2,891, forward strand.
ACAGGAGTGTTACCAGGCCAGAGGAGAACACGGACCAGCCGATGGTCGTTTGGTACGTCATAGTACCCTTACACGATCAGGGAACTTAATTTGCTAACCCGCTATAGCGCGCTCGAGAACGGGTGTACACGCTTTCTTTGTATCTCTCCGTTGATAAGAGCGTACGTGTCACAGCGAATCACATTTATCCTGAGGAGTCTTTCACCGTATACACACCCATGATGCTCCCGACCCACGCCGTCGTCGGCCTGGCACTCGCCACCCCGCTCGTGGCGCTGGCTCCGGATCTCGCCTCGCCGGCGCTCTGGGGGGCACTGATCGGGAGCATCGTCCCCGACCTGGATCTGTACGCCGGCCACCGCAAAACCCTCCACTATCCCACGATCTACCCCATCCTCGCCCTCCCGGCGGTCGGTGTGGTACTCTTCGTCCCGCATCCCGTCGCCGTCGCCGTCGCCGCGGCCCTCGTCGGCGCCGCGGTCCACTGCCGGATGGACCGTTATGGGGGCGGCCTCGAGCTACGCCCGTGGGAAGGCACCTCCGAACGGGCCGTCTACGACCACGTCCGCGGACGCTGGCGCAAACCGAAGCGCTGGGTCGCCTACGACGGATCTCCAGGCGATTTACTGATCCTGTGTGCGCTCGCGCTTCCGTTGCTCGTCGTCCTCGAGGGGGTCTTTCGGCTATTCGTCGCCAGTGTGCTGGTCGTCGGCATCGTCTACGTGGCCCTCCGGCGGTGGCTCGCGGACTTGGCCCCAGTGGTGTTCGGCTACGTCCCTGAGCGACTATCGAGGTACGTCCCCGAGCGATATCGGGGCTGATGCGCAGTCGATATGCATGTCTTTTGTGGGGGGCGAACTCCTGTGACAGTACTGACGGGAGCGCACAGGTTTAACTAGATGGGGTGTGACCCGCCAGTAAATGGGTAATTCAGGTGGCAGCGTCCATCAGGGGCAACGAGAAGAGTACGATGACTTGCTCGAGGCACTGTTCCGAAGCAGTCGCGTGAACGCTATCATCGCGTGGTTTCTCGTCGGTGTTCTCGGTCTCGTCTTGCTCGAAAGCGTCCTCGACCTCGACTGGTTGTGGATTGTGTTCGTGGTGGTCACTGCAGCCATCGTACTCCTGCCGCCGATCTCGCATCGGGAGTGGCGCGTGATGCTCCCGTGGGAGGTCCTCGTCATTGCCCTCCTGCCAATTCTGGTACGGGCGCTTTTCGGTGGTGAACTCGGCACCTTTGGCTACTACTTCTCGGTTGCGGGATTGGCCCTCATCATCACCGTCGAACTGCACATGTTCACCTCGCTTCGGGTGACCCACTGGTTCGCCGTGCTGTTCGTCGTCCTGGCGACGCTGGCGTCGGGCGCTGCCTGGGCAATCGTCCGATGGAACATGGACCGACTGGTCGGCACGGAATTCCTGCTCGAGTCCGGTGTCTCTCAGGATGCGGCCAACGCAGCCCTCATGGTCGAATTTGGCTGGATCACGCTGGCTGGCCTCGCCGCAGGCATTACCTTCGATGCCTACTTCCGACGGCGGGATCGGGCCCTTTACCGCGGGATTCGTCGGGTGATCCGCCGATGAGGCTCCTTCCTCGTCCCTCAATTCGAACCCAGCGCAAGATGACCCGCGGGATGCAGGGTCTTCTGGTGGGGATCATCATCTACGGCATCGTCTTTGCCCAGCCGAAGGCGATCACGAACGGCTCGCTGGCGCTGGCGATCACCTTCGCACCGGCACTGTTCGAGCGTAACGTCAAGGTTCCGCTCGATCCGTGGCTCGGACTGTGGATTACGCTCGCGGTCTTTTTGCATACGCTGGGGTCCGCTGGACTGTACGGAGCGGTCGGCTGGTGGGACCACCTCACCCACGCGATGTCAGCCTCGGTCGTCGCCGGCATCGGCTACACGTTCGCTCGAGCGGTCGATCTCCACCACGAGGGGATCATGATCCCGCGTCGCTTCGCGTTCGTCTTCATCGTCATCACTGTGATGGCCTTCGGTGTCGTTTGGGAACTGTTCGAGTTCGGCCTCGATGTCGCAGCGGAGGGCACCGGAATCGAGATGCCGCTCTCTCAACACGG
>PUKM01000149.1 GCA_003552325.1 Natrialbaceae archaeon
AAACCGCGAGAGTCGTTTCCATTGCCCGCGAACACGACGACGACGTTCGGATCGCCGCAACCAGGAAAACAACTCCTGGGCTACGAGGGCTCGAGAAACGCGCCGTCGTCGCCGGTGGCGGTGACACCCACCGACTCGACCTCTCGCACATGGTCATGATCAAAGACAACCACATCGCAGAACTCGGCCTCGAGCGCGCAATCGAACACTTTCGCGAGCGCAGTTCGTTCGTCACCAAACTCGACGTCGAGGTCGAATCCGTCGCGGACGCCCGTCGGGCGGCAGCCGGTGGTGCTGATATCGTCTTACTCGACAATATGGCACCCGAGACGGTTGCCAGGGCCGTCAATGAACTCGAGGCAGCGGGTCACGGTGACGTCCTGACCGAAGCTAGCGGCGGGATCACCCTCGAAACCGTCGGAGCCTACGCGGCGACGGGTGTGGACGTCATCTCGATGGGGTCGCTCACCCACTCCGCCCCGTCACTCGATCTCTCCTTTCGAACCGGCCACTGATCGAGTCAGAGCGTTTATTGGCTCCGGGTCGAATTCCCGGATATGAACCCGACTCACGTCGTCGGCTGGAGCTTTCTCGTCGTGGGTATCCTTACGTTGCTCGAGCGATGGCTCACTGGGACCCTGGGTACCGATGGGGGAGCCATCATGGCGCCGGTGTTGCTCGCAACGGGGGTCGTCTTCCTCTGGCAGGCCGAACGAAATCCGCCGTACACGAGGTACACCCTCTGGATCAAGATCTGTCTCTTCGGCTTTGGCGTTGCCACGGTCGCACTCATCGTACAAATCGTGATGGCGCTGGCATGATCGTCACGACTGGATGATCGTGTTCACGAATCCGCCTCGAGCGGTTTCTCCATCGTGACGAAATCGTACGGACGGTCCTCGTATTCGTGGTAGGTGATGGGCTCGTACCCTCGACGTTCGTACCACTCGAGCAAGAACGGGTGGCCGTCGAACGTCGTCAACTGGATGCACGGGGCATTCCGTTCGCGCGCGATGTCCTCGATTCGATCGACCAGGTACCCACCGAGCCCCGACCCCTGATAGCTGGGGTCGACGGCCAACCGCTCGAGGTAGGGCTCTTCACGTTCGTCAAGCAAGCGAACGGTGCCGACGAGAGGGCCGGGTTCGTCTGGGTCTGGAGCTGGCACTGTTTCGAGGGGTCGTTCGTGCTTCGATTCTCCCTGCCCCGACCCTGGCTCGAGGGCGACGAGCGTCGTCGCCTCCCGCTCGAGCCACTCGGCCACCGTTTCGGCGTCGATGTCCGTCATGCGAGAGGGATAGCCGAGCGTCGCCGCACTCTCGTATGCTCGGCGGTAGAGATGGGCAAGCTGTGGCGCGTCGGCCGGTGTCGCCGCCTGCACGTCGAACGCAGTCATTGGCGTCGATAGTGCCAACGAGAAAGTAGCTTCATCGATTCGCGGTCCGTGGCGATCACTCGAGCATCCGGCCAAGTCGCCAGAGGCTCCAGCCGACGACGACGATGGCGATGCCAACGGCGATGACGAACAGTGGCAATTCGTCGAGGGCGATCGTGTCGGTCTGTGGCGACCAGGTCGGATCGATGAGCCCAGCGAGCCAGGCCACGAGGAAGAACACAGCGACACCCCCTGTGAGAAGCAGTATGGCGACGGCGAATCGGTTCGATTCGATCCGTGACGGACTGTCTGTGGCTGGCTGCTCAGCCGCCTCGTTTGCAGTGTCCTCTGGTGAACCCGCCATTGTTACTGTCTGATGCCCCGCTGCCGTGAGTCAACAGCCTGCAGGTTCCTGGATTTCCGACACGGCGTCTTCAAGTGCGATACTTACCCTCACTCGGCCCTCCTTGACACCATGGTCAGAAACCTCCCAACCGATCGTCTCCTGTTGATGCTCGTAGTTGCAACGGGGTTCGCCGTCATCCTCGGCGGGTGGGCCGCCTCGCTCGTCCACGCTGAGGCCACCGGCCTCGAGCAACTCGCATTGCGCGTCGCCATCGGTGCTGTCTTTTTCCTGGCACTTGTTGGGACCTGGTATCAGTTCACCAAGATGGATACCGAGACTGCAGCGTGACTTTCGGGCCCACGAGGCCTGCTACTAGAGGTCTCATGCTCCGGCGAACCGCTTAACTGAGACGGGACGTTCCTCGAGAGAGCCGTTGGAGCGTCTTCCCGTCAGCGGGGATGAAAATACGGGGTTGGAATTTGAACAACGTCCAGACGGTCCGGGTCGTTCGCGTTGCTCACTCCCGGGCTGCGACTGGTCTCGTTCAAATCCCTGTTCGAGAGTCGCTGCTCACGAATTGTTCGCAGCGACGATGCGAGGGTTGGGATTTGAACCACGGTCGGACGATCTCGCTCACGACGTTCGCGAGCGTGCGCCCTCCCTGATTCAAATCCCGCGTCACAGACTCGTCACTCACGGAATTGTTCGTGACGAGTGCGAGGGTTGGGATTTGAACCCAAGGACGTCTACACGAGCGGGTCTTAAGCCCACCGCCGTTGGCCTGCTTGGCTACCCTCGCGCACCTCGAGGATACCCACCCAGGAGGGTTGTGCGTTTCGGTGTCGGTCGGGGATGCAATCAGAACGAGACTCTACCTGAAATGGCAACGCATCAGATACTCTGACCGTGCCCCTCATCATTATCCCGTCGTTGGGTGGAGGTAATGGCATGCATCGTAGGTCTTTCATCCAAACGGCGGTCATGGCAACCGGCCTCACGACTGTCCCAACGTCGTCAAGCGAAGTGAGAAACAAACCTGGGATGTTGTCACAAAACGACACTGCTCCATATAGTGACTGGATACCCGCTTCCCCACACGCCGACCCCGATGGAGGCGTCTACTTCACTCACGTTGACTGGGAAACTGTCATCGCACTCGAGGACGACGAAGAGCCAACCGATGATGACGAAATTGGAGCAGTGGCCGAGCAGGTCCCGATTATCGGGCTGCCGCTCTACGGAGCCCTGATCACCCCACTGGCCCTGTTCGGAATCCTCTTTTACCCCTTTGGTGAGCACGTGTTGCCCCAAAACGGTCAGCCAGTCGACGGAATCGAAACGGCGAGATCGACATGGGTGGACGATCTACTCGTGTTCCAGGGGGAGTACTCTCCCGAAGTATTCGCTCAGGAATACGCAGAAGGATTCACCGAGGAGGAACCACAAAATGGCTTCTCCATCTTTGTCGCTGACGACCAACTGTTTGGACCGATGGCGTACGCGGTTTCCGACGACACGCTCATTGTCGGTATGCACCCGGGGGAAGAGGACACCTATGACCCAGAATCGGTCGTGAACGCAGCGCTAGATCGAAGGCTCGACGAGACAGGTCGGATGAGTGATGACGACGACGGACAATGGTTGCTCGAGACGACTGGCGACGCACAGATGGCGTTTGGCGGGTGGCAAATGGAGGACTTGGGAACGGCACTCGACCCCGACGTTGAGGAGGGCGACGATACAGCACCTGAGAGTGAACCAGATATTGCGGAAAATCCCGTCTTTGATTCCGTTGAGAGCCTCCTCAATACCATCGTCTTCACTCCCGAGGGGGGCGAAATGCGTGATATCGAGGCTCGATATGCGGGGGTATACCCCGAAAACGACGTTCCGACGGAAGACGAGGTCGTTGAGTACCTCATCGGAGACCCGAACGTCCCACACGAGATCACTATCGACGGAACTCGAGTCCATGCTACAGCTTCGTTCGACGAGCAACCTATCGAATAATACAGAGAGACCCTTTGCGAGTGTTCCATCGGTCGAATCTGGAGTTTTGAAACCAAGAGAGACTACGTTTCCCCGTCAACACTGAGTTGGTCGACCCGAACTACCTCGCGTGGATCACCTGATCCATGCCCCTCTGTACGTATTCGCCTCCTTTGCACTCACCGTGCGTTTACGTCCCTCCCCCACTAACACCCCCCATGGTCACGCCAATCTCCGTTCACCAGCTGGCCGACCGTATCGATGCTGGCGACTCGTTCGCCCTCCTCGACACACGCCCGGCCGACAGCTTCGAGGCCTGGCACGCCCCCGGGGCGAGACACTTCCCGTTCGATCCATCCGAACGCCTCGAGGACAGACGCGAGGACCTCGAGGCCGTGATCGGCGACGACGATAACGTGATCACCATCTGTGGGAAGGGCGTCTCCTCCGGCACGCTCGGTGCGTTACTCACTCGTGCGACCGACGCATACGACGTGTCTGCCGTAACCGGCGGGATGAACGCCTGGAGCGTCCTGTACCATCACGTCGAGATTCCACCGGATGTCCTCGGTGACGGCTCCCTCGAGATCGTGCAATTGCAGCGTCGAGCCAAAGGCTGTCTGAGCTATCTCGTCGCCGACACGGACACCGGGCAGGCGCTCGTCGTCGATCCCACTGCGGACCTCGACGAACCGATCCGGGCAGCGGGTGAGCGTGGGCTCGCAATTCAGGGCGTCGTCGATACGCACGTCCACGCCGACCACGTCTCGGGCGGTCGCCACCTGGCCGATCGACTTGGGGTCCCCTACTATCTCCCAAAACGGGCTGCAGACAGGGACGTCACACACGCGTTCGAACCGCTCGAGGACGGCCAGGTCCTGTCACTCGGCGACATCGAGGTTCGCGTCGAACACACCCCGGGCCACACCAGCGAGATGTGTTCACTCGTCGTCGACGACCAGGCAGTCTTCACGGCCGACACGCTCCACGTCGACGCCGTCGGTCGAACGGAACTCGAGTTCGGGGACGAGGACGCCAGCAAAGGCGCGCAACTGCTGTATCAAAGCATCCACGAGGAACTGTTGTCACTCCCTGACGACTGTGCCGTCCTCCCCGGTCACGTCGCGGTGGGTACCGACGGACGGTTCCGAGGCGGCACGCCCCGAGACCCCATCCTGACGACGATCGGTGCGGCCAGACGCGACATCGAATTGCTCGGCGTCGACCGGGAGACGTTCCTCGAGACGGTCGTTGACGCAGGAGACAAACCCGAGAACTACGAGGAGATCATCGCCCACAACCGCGGCGAGACGGCCGGACTGCCGGGGGACCGCGTCGCACTCGAGGTCGGTCCGAACAACTGCTCTGCCTGACCGAGCGGTCTTGGGTTACTCCGTTCAGCACTTCAGTTAGTCCGCTGTTGAACCAACTCGAGCGTGTCGACTACCGATCCTGTGCGCCCGTGACGTGTGTTTGTTCGTGGGCGGGGAAAATCGAGCCGATGGCGTCCTCCCCATCCCGTTCGGCGATCAACGCCCGTAACTCGGCTTCGTAATCGGCACGCGTAATTTCTTCACTCGGCCCAACCGTCACGTCGAGGGTCGATTCGACCAGCCGGTCCACCGCCTGGCGACCGAACCCCGACAGTGGCGCGATGTAGTCGAGATCGTGTCGGTCCTCGAGGCTCTGGGCCTGGGCACGTGAAACCGTCGGCACACGATCGTCACGGCGCGTCCCGTCAGCGATCGCATCGAACCCGACAGCGGCAAGTTGCTCGAGGGAGTGTTGATGGACGAGCTGGATACCGTTTCGTGGGAAGCCATCCGCCCGGATCGTCTCGACAGCCTCGGTCGCAACGTCGGGGTCGAGGTCGAGGCGTTCGAATTCGAAACCAAGGGATTCGGCCGTGTCTCGGGCATACGTCCAATCGTCGGTGATGCCGAAGGTAGCCGTCATCAGCGTGACGTCGTAGAAGTCCTCGAGCAACATCGCCGCGAGCGTCGAATCTTTGCCGCCACTGTAGAGTAACCCGAGGGTCATCGGGGCAGTCGATCCACCGCTCGAGTGAGACGCCGGCATGTTAGCGCCGTTTGATGTCAAATCGCTGTTTGTCGGGTTTCAGTTCCTTGAGTAGCTGTTGCATCTTGTCGTCGTCGATCTTCCCCTGGAGGCGACCGCTCTGGGCGAGGGCGATGATCTGGCGTTCGACCTGTTCGCCGAACTGCTGTTTACTCATTTTGACGGTGTTGAGCCGTTTTCTCGCCTCGTCGGTCACGTACTGTCGGAGGATGGCCTGACGCTGCGCTTCGGCCTGTTGCTGGGCGGCCTCCTGGGCTTCCGGGTCGACCTGTCCCTGGCCCTGGCCGCCGCCGGCTTGGCCCTCAGCCCGCTCCTGTAGCTGCTCCATTTTCTTTCGGCGCAGTTCCTCGAGATCGTCGTCCGGTTGTCCATCGTTCATACACACGTGTTGTCTGGGGAGCGGGAAAATGATTACGGAGGTGTTGTCGAATCGCCGGCGCATTCGGCCCTGCACTCTCCAGAGCTGTCGAGGAACCCACGAGAGAGCAGACGCTCACGAACTGATGTCGAAAACCAACGGGATCGCTCAGGCGTAGCGCTCGAGTTCCGGACGGTCGAGGTCTTCGAGGACGTTTCCAGCGGTCTCGTCGAGGAGGCTGCGACCCTCGGCGGTGATGCGTCGGCCCTCACCATCGGCGGTCTCGACGAGGTCGAGTTCCTCGAGTTGCTGCAGCGCGGTGCGGATGACGTTTCGCGAGCCATCAGCGCGTTTGTCGGGGGCGACCTGGTACCGGTTCGAGCCGCGTTTTGCGCCGCCGTACTCCGTCGCCAGTCGTTCGACGCCGACCGGACCGTCTGCAGCGACCTTCCGGAGCAAGCTTGCTGCGCGGGTTGCCCAGAACGCCTCCTGTTCGGGCGGGAGTTCTCGGTTGGTTCCGCTTTTCGTAAACGCTGCCCACTCCGGTTCCTCGAGGTCGTCTGTGAGTTCCTCGGCGAGCGCTTCGATGAGCGCTTCCGCCGGAACGTCGTACATCGTAGCCATTGGGGTTTCGTTCCCTCTGGCGGCATTTAAGGCCATCGTTGTCCCGTTCCGTGTCTCCCGGTGCGTTCGGGCGATTTGTGTACACTGTTCACACCGTGCCCGCAGTCGGTTCGTTTTTCGCCCCAGAGGCGAATAGCCGCCTATGGACGAACGGGCCGCACTGGCCATGCTCGAGGACGTCCTCGAGCCGGTCGGCGACGATGCTGCCGTGGTCGACGACCTGGTGATCACGACGGATATGCTCCACGAGCGGACGGACTTCCCACCGGGGACGACGAAGTACACTGCTGGATGGCGCGCCGTCGGGGCTTCGCTCTCTGACGTTGCCGCCATGGGGGCCGAGGCGACGGCCGCCGTCGCCGCCTACGCGGCTCCCGAGTTCGATGCGCGCGCACTCGAGGCGTTCGTCCGTGGGGCCCACGACGTGTGTACGTCCGTCGGGGCGTCCTACGTCGGCGGCGACCTCGACACCCACCAGGAGTTCACCGTCGCCACCACGGCAGTCGGCGAGACAGCTACCCCCGTCTTCCGGACGGGAGCACGCCCCGGTGACGCGCTCTGTGTGACCGGGGCGCTCGGTCGAAGCGCCGCTGCACTCGAGCAGTTTCAGGCACGCAACCTCGAGACCGCGAACGAACTCTTTCGGTTCGAGCCACGTGTCGACGCTGGCAAACACCTCGCCGAGTACGCCACCGCGATGATGGACTCGAGCGACGGACTCGCACGTTCATTACACCAGCTAGGGGCGGCGTCGGAGTGTGGATTCGCCCTCGAGCGTGGATCGATTCCAGTCGCGGCGTCGCTCACTGCTGTCGACGAGGATGCCGAACAGGCGACGTGGCCCACCGATATCGTCGACGACCCGGTACTCGAGCGGGCGATTACCTTCGGAGAGGATTTCGAACTCGTGTGTACGATGCCTCCCGAAACAGTCGAGGTGGCGCGGTCGGCGCTCTCGTGTCCGTTGACGGTCATCGGCAGCGTCAGGGGCCCAGCCACCGGAATAACGATCGACGGAAATCCCCTGCCCGATGCCGGCTACACCCACGGCGGCGACGAGAGCGAGTCTAGTTGATGATCTCGACGGGTGCGGGCATGAAACAGAGCACGCCGAGCGCGAAGGTCACGATGCCCAGGACGAACCGTTTCCGGTCGAGTCGGTCGTCATCCATCGGCACCGCTGGACCAGCCGCAGCGAGCAGGACGGCGAAGAAGCCCCAGAAGATCCAGATGAAGACCGCGTTCCAGCTGTAGTCGCCCACGTAGTAAAGGCCCGCGGCGAGGACGAAGAGCGCCCCCGGGACGAGTGCGGCGATGGTTTCCTGGAGCCGGCCGGCCATCGCGCGCAAGATGTGCCCCCCATCGAGTTGGCCGACCGGAATCAGGTTCAAGAAGGTGACGAACATGCCGACCCAGCCCCCGATGACCACCGGGTTCACGTTCTGCGTCGGATCATCCGTGTACAGCGGCTGGTTGACCGCCGCCGCGATCAACTCGAGCATCGGCGGGAACCCGAGTTGGATCTGGGTGGCGTCTGGATCAGCGGCTCCCTCGGGGACGGGCACGGGTGGGAGGTAGAGGCCGACGACGGTGACGGCGACGGTCGCGACCAGACCCGCGAGCGGGCCAGCAACGCCGATATCGAAGAGTGCCTTCCGATTCGGCATGTGCCCTTTCATTTTGATGACGGCCCCCATCGTGCCAATCAGGGTCGGGACGGGGAGAAAGTACGGAAGGGAGGCGTCGACGCGATGGTGACGGCTCAACACGTAGTGGCCCATCTCGTGGACCCCGAGAACGAACAGGATGGCGAGCGAAAAGGGCCAGGCGCGCCACATCTCGGTTGGCTCGGCGATGGGATCGATACCGTACCACATCGCCCCCGCGAACAGGGTCGAGGCGACCGTTGCGAGGAAGAGCACCACGTTGGTCCAGGGAATCCCGTCGATGCCTAAATCGATCGGCTCGGCCTCGAGGACGTACTCCCCGTGGTGAACCGTGAGCCGCACGTCGTACCCGGCTTCCCGGAACACCCCCCAGAGTTCCCGCATCATGGGCTCGGGGGCCCGTTTCGGGGTTCCGTAGTACCGAATCGTCTCACCGTCGACGCGAATCTCGTAAACCGGAAAGAGCGATTCGATAGCCTCGAGCGGCGGCCCGTCTTGGGCGCGCTCGGGCGTGGCGGCATCCATTAGACAGGCGTTTGGGCTGGGTAGGTATAAATCGACTGACGCCGGTCAGAGACGGACAGAAATCGTCGTTCGAGTGCTGTGCGCTGTGGGAGCCACGACTGACCGGACGGGGGCGGTCACGCCGCAGGTCAATAATAGAGCCGAGCACTATCTGGTCAGTGGATGCGTGGTGTCGAGGCTTCGCCTCGAGGTGTCTGGGATCGGTTGAAAGCATGGCGGATACTTGGATGGCTATGCTCGTGTAACTGCCCAGAGCCGCCGGAATGGAGGAGGCGGATGGGCAGTGGATCAATTCAGGGGTGGGCAGTCGTTCGTGGGCACGACGTACCTATGCGGGGGCGACGCGCCAGGTGGTCGCGCTCGTGTAGGACCATTTCTCGATCTCGAGGTCGGTCGCTGACTCCGAAAGCTTCACCATGAGCGCACCGATCTCTTTCGGCGAGAGGCCGACGTCGTCGGCGATGAACTTCCCTTTGAAGTACATCTCGCCGTCATTGGCCTTTTCGCGCAGGTACTGTTTCAGGCGGTTTTCTTTGCAAGCCGTGGAGGGTTGGGCTGTCGTGCTCATCGACAGTCATGGCTACTGGTGGCAGGAGGTTATAAAGGGAGGTTACTTGCCCCAGTTTCACTTTACTTCAGGGAATCAGGGGGTAATCGGCGTTTTACGCGAGTTCGATTGTCGTTTTAAAACGGCCCGAGAGGTTCTTAGACGTTTTAGAACCGGTTCTAATACGTTATCTTGAACGCGTAGTGAATACTGAATTACAGACCTTTTTTCGTCAGACACACATCAGAATAGTGCCAGATTTCACCGACTCTCACCGCTCGTGGACCCAAAACGTCTCCTCAACTGTCACTTCCTTTTTGAACAGGGGAACTTCGTCTTTCAGTCGGTTGATCCCATCTTCGACCGTTCGAAATGCCTCCTCGCGGTGACCGGCGAGGACGACGACGTGAACGATGTCCTCACCGTCGGCGATCACGCCCGTCCGATGGTAGAGTTCGACGCCAAAGACACCGTCTCGAGCCTCGAGGTCGGCTTGCAGGGCTGCCATTCGCTGTTCGGCGACGCCTTCGTACTTTTCGAACTCGAGGAGTTCCGTTCGGACGTCGTTATCGCTATCTTTAGCCCGAACACGTCCGGTAAACGTGGCGATCGCGCCGGCCCGGTCGGCCGTCTCACGCCGCTTAATCTGGGCCACCAAGCTTTCGAGGGTTTCGTAGGGGTCGGTTGCCTCGAGGGCGCGCTGGACGGCGGCCACGTCGAGGTCTCGCGCTTGTTCGACAGCGGCGAGGATGTGCTCGCCGTCGGTCTCGGGGGCTTCTGTGCTCCCGACGACGATTGCAGGATGTGCCGACTGGTGCCGGTCGATGCCGGTAACGATGGCGTACGCACAGGTCGGAGCGAGGGCGTTCAGTGCGTCGGTCACCGTGAGATCCGTGCCGGTGGCGGTCCAGTCGCCGTCGGCACCGAGGGCGTAGGTAACCTCACCGCCGGGGGTGACCGTGGCGTCCCGGACATCCGTAATGCCGTCGGCAATCGTGGCGTCGTATCGGACGACGCCGACGCGGCCCGATAGAGAGAGATGCTCGACGAGTTCGTCTACCACCCGATCGATCCGGTCGCCGGTGGCACCGTCGTCGATAATGCCGAGTACGTGCATACTACACAGGTGAACGCCAATCGCTTTGTAGCTATCGTCGGCGCGTCCCGTCACGGCAGGGCGAGCGTGGAGAAACCGTCCACCGGACGGCGTTAACAACCCTTAAGACGGCCTCCCGGTTACACCGCGATAACATGAAAGTGGTCGTTTCAATCGGCGGAAGCGTGCTGGCCCCCGAACCCGGCGCTGATCGGGTCAGGGCCCACGCCGCCGAAGTCACCGAACTGCTCGAGGACGGCTGTCGGGTCGGTGCCGTCGTCGGCGGTGGTGGTGTCGCTCGAGAGTACATTGGGGCCGCCCGAAACCTGGGTGCGAACGAGATCGAACTCGACCAGCTCGGGATCGACGTCACCCGACTCAACGCTCGTCTGCTCATCACCGCTCTCGGTGAAGACACCGTCACGGCTCCGGCTCGAGATTACGAGACGGCCGGCGAGGCCCTCCGATCTGGCGACGTTTGTGTCATGGGCGGGGTTGCACCCGCACAGACGACCGACGCGGTGGGGGCAGCCCTCGCCGAGTACGTCGACGCCGACTTGCTCGTGTACGCGACGAGTGTTCCCGGGGTCTACTCGGCCGACCCGAACGAGGACGACGACGCGACGAAGTACGCCGAACTCACGGGCAAGGAACTGGTGGACGTGATCGCTGGCCTCGAGATGAACGCTGGCTCGTCCGCGCCTGTGGATCTCCTCGCGGCGAAAATCATCCAGCGCTCAGGGATGCGAACGATCGTCCTCGACGGCACGGACCCGTCCCGGATCGGGCGGGCGGTGCGCTACGGCGAACACGACGGCACGGACGTCATCCCCGACGGCGCCGGTGCCGAACCGACGTATTGGGCGAGCGACGAACGATGAGTTCCGACGACACCGTCGACGCCGATCCCTACACCCTCCAGCGTGACCCCGAGGAGGGCGACACAACCCATCACGTGTTCTGGGCCGACGAGGTTGCCGACCGGATCGAGGCTCGCGAGCCGGACGATCCAATCGTGATCAAAGGTGGGATCTCACCCTCCGGTGTGCCCCACCTGGGGAACATGAACGAGATCATGCGCGGCTACTACGTGGCCGAAGTGCTCCGCGAACGTGGCCACGAGGTCCGTCAGGTGTTCACCAGCGACGACCGCGACCCACTCCGTAAGCTCCCGCGAACCCTCTGTGACCTCGAGGGGAATCTCGTCGATCTCGGCGACGTGAACGCGGGCGCGCTGGGTCGAAATCTGGGTTCGCCCTACACGGCGATCCCCGACCCCTTCGGCTGCTGTGACTCCTACGGTGACCACTTCTCACGGATCATCCAGGACAGCGCCGACGCCCTCGAGGTGCCGATCGACCTCGTCTCGACGACCGACCTCTACACCTCGGGCGCGTTCGACGACGTCGTCGAGTTCGTGCTCGAAAACCGCGAACGTGCCGCCGAGGTCCTCTCGAGTTACCAGGATACCGTCGACGCCGACTACGTGCCGTTCAATCCGATCTGTGCCGAGTGTGGGAAAGTGACTGAAACGGTGACCGACATCGACCTCGAGGACGGGACAGTCGCCTACGAGTGTACGGACATGGAGGCTGGCGACCGGACGATCAGTGGCTGTGGCCACGAGGGAACGGCCACGTTCCGGGACGGGAAAATGCCCTGGCGGTTCGAGTGGCCCGGCCAGTGGCAGGTGCTCGACGTCGACTTCGAACCCTTCGGGAAGGACCACGCGGAGGGATCCTGGCCCAGCGGCGATGACATCGCCCGAACCGTCTTCGACAGCGAGCCACCCGTGCCGATGGTCTACGAGTGGTTCACCCTCGACGACGAGCCCTTTTCGTCATCGGCGGGGAACGTCATCCTCGTCTCCGACGTCCTCACGTTGCTCGAGCCGGAAGTCCTCCGGTATTTCTTCGCGAAAGACCCCGCCAAGGCCCGGGATTTCAGCGTCGAGCGCCTCGACCTGCTGGTCGACGAGTTCGATCGCCTCGAGGCCATCTATTTCGGGGAGGTCGACGCCAGCGAGGACGAACAGGCCTTCGCCGACCGGGTCTATCCGCTGGTGATAGGTGGGGCCGACGGGCTCCACTCCGTCTCGTCGGGTGAGCCAGCCGACCGCGTTCGGCTCCCCTACACCTTCGCCGCCGTCCTTGGAATGACCGACGACCCCGACCTCCGCGAGGAAATCGCTCGCAGAGAGGGCCACATCCCCGACGACGCCCCACAGTGGGCCGTCGACGGCGCACTCGAGCGTGTCGAGCGAGCGCAGGCGTGGGCCCGCCGGACCGAAAACCAGTTCGATTACGAACTCAAGCGCACCGAAATTCCCGAGCACGATTTCGATGCCGACACCGAGGCCGCCCTCGAGGACCTGGCCGACTTCGTCGAGGCGGGCCACGACGGTGAGGCGATCCAGGGCGAAATTTACGAGGCGGCCAGACGCCACGACGTGGCCGTGGGGGACTTTTTCGCCGCAGGCTATCGGCTCTTTTTCGACGAGGACCAGGGGCCGAAACTCGGCCCCTTCTTGGCGAAGGTGGATCAGACGTTCGTGGTCGAGCGGTTGCGCCGCGAGCGGTGAGCGCGCTTGAGGCAGTATCGCCAATTATCCGTTTTTTGTAGTGTAATGCTATCAGATTCGTAGCTAGGGTTTTAGTCGCCGGTTTATAAAACGGTTATTAGTAATCGATTGATCCCCTCCTCAATGTCAACGCCCGGTCAGGGCGGTTGGTCTCGAGTTGCCGTTATCCAACCCAAGACACTGGCGACCGAGAAGTCCCACGGAACGGTCGTGTTTCTTTTGGCTGGGTCCGTCGGTTTGCTACTGGAGACTGCCCTGAAAGCCCCGACCCGCTCGAGGGCTGCGACTCGCTGCGATCCTCGGACTCCGTCCTGCGGTTCTTGCGTCGTCTCGCTCCGCGAGCGAGTCGCCCCTTTCGACCCCACCCAGCGGCGGTTGTTCGGCGGGCTTTCGCCTCACTGAACACTGACCCCCGTACTAGGGGAAAGCACTTATCACGGCTACACACACGGTTCGAATATGCACCGCCGCACCGTCGTGACCACAGCTGTGACTGGCGTCGTTGCCGGGGCGGCAGGGTGTCTGAACATCGGTGGAGAGGGCACCGAAAGCGGAGATGACGCTGCCACCGATGCCTATGAGGCCGATAGCAGCTACGAACGGTGTACTCGCCCGTTTGTTCCCAAGGACGAACTCCCCTCCGAGAGTGCTGACGAGGTCGCAGCGGCCCTCGAGCAGGGCGAATACACGGCGGAGAAACTCCACTACCCCGCTCTCGTCGCCGAAGACGCGATACTGTGGGACGTCGATAACAACCACTACTACACACACCGAGTCGATACCGAAGATTCCACGCCAATCTTGATTTTCGAGGAGACCACGCCATCTCGTGCGGTGTCCGGCGAGGTGAAAATCAGCAATCAAACGACCGAGACGGTCGACATCGACGCCACGATCTCGACGGCGGACGACGTGCTCGTCGAATCCGAACTGTCTGTTGACCCGGCAGACGATATTTCGGCAGTTGAATCGATATCGAACGACGAGTACGCCGGCCAGTCGTGGCAGGCAAGCCGTCTGCCCGGAATCGAATTCCCGGACGAATTCCGCGACTACCACCTCGAAGTCGTGATTGAAACCAACGGGGACGAACACACCGAAACGAGTACGGTCAGTATCCACCCGTGGTTCGAGTACTACTGGGTACAGGTTGCTGAGGATGGTGTTCTTGCTGACCCCGTGTGGGAGAACAATAAACTGTTTACTCAGGGCCCAATCGACTCGAAAATGGGCGAGCATTGGGAATGTGCGTCCCCGGCTGAAGGGTGGCCGACTGACCGAGACTGACGGCGTCTCTCAAAAGCGTCTCGAGGAACAGGGCCTTCTCCGTTTCAGCGACCGGTAACCGATCGAGTGACGACTTCAGACAAAACGCCTTTGACTACGCCTCCCTCATGAGGGGACAATGGAGCCGTCTGCGTCCGTCGTCACCCTCCAATCCCTACTCCCTCTCTCGAGTACGCTCACGTGGATTCTCGCTGGCATCGCCGCCTACTGGCTCGCGGTCATCGCGATCCGCAACCGTGGGCTCTTTCCCTCTTACGTCAACACACAGGGCCCGCTGCTCACGATCCACACCACCCGTGGTCGGGACTTCCTCGAGTGGTTGTCGGGGCCGAAGCGTCTCTGGCGAGCCTGTGCCAACGTCGGCGTCGGCATCTCGATCGTCGTCATGGGCAGTATGTTCTTTTTCCTGCTCACCGCCGCGTTCGCGGCCAGCCAGGCTCCCGAGCCCACGAGCGTCCAGCAACCGACGAACGTGCTGGTGATTCCGGGGGTCAACGAATTCCTGCCGCTTTCGGCCACGCCGGGCATCGTCTTCGGCCTGCTCGTGGGCCTCGTCGTCCACGAAGGGGGTCACGGCCTGCTCTGTCGCGTCGAGGAAATCGACATCAACTCGATGGGCGTCGTGCTCTTCGCCGCCTTACCGATCGGCGCGTTCGTCGAACCCGACCAGGAGGGAAGCCGCGAGGCCTCACGCGGCGGCCAGACGCGGATGTTCGCCGCGGGCGTCACCTTCAATTTCATCGTGACGCTCATCGCCTTTGGCTTGCTGTTCGGGCCGATCGCGGGCGCGATCACGGTCGCCCCCGGGGCCGCAATCGGTGGTGTTGTCCCCGGTTCGCCAGCCGCCGACGCGGGTATCGAACCAAACGATCGGATCACGGCCATCGACGGGACCGACGTCGAGACGAACGACGACCTGATGGACCGCCTCGAGGCGGCCGACAGCGACGTCGTGACCGTCGAAATCGACGGCGAACGGACGGCGGAGTTACATCGATCGTTGCCCGTCATGGGGACGATCGATGACCCGCCGATCGACCTCCAGCGTGAGGACATCATCCTCGAGGTCGACGGCGAACCGGTCTCGACCGAGGCCGAGTTCGTCGCGGCTGTCGGCGACGACGAGACCGTCGAGTTGACCGTCGAACGCGACGGCGAGACCGTCCAGCTCGAGTCCGCGCCGATTGGGAGCGTCGTCGCTATCACGGACGACGGACCACTCGCGGAGGCGGGTGCACCGGGTGGCGACCAGTTCGTCATCACCGAGTTCGACGGCGAACGCGTCCACTCCTACGACGCGCTCGAGGAGCTCCTCGGGGAGACCGATCCCGGTGACGAGGTTACCGTCGCGGGCTACCTCGACGGTGAGCGCGTGAGCTACGAGGTCACGTTGGGTGACCGCAGCCAGCTGACCGGCGGCGGCACCGTCGGTTTCGAAGCGATCGAAGGCATCTCCGGCATCGCGGTCAACGACGCCGGCCTCGAGTTGTACCCCGCCGACGAGTACCTGGCCATCCTCGGCGGTGACGCGGAGGGCAGTTACAGCCACATCACCGATACGTTCCTCGGGAAGATGGTGTTCATCCTGTTCTTGCCGATCATCTCGGTGGTCGAACTCCTGCCGTACAACTTCGCGGGCTTTACCGGCGGGATCGAGAACTTCTATCAAACGCAGGGATCGCTGTCGATCCTCGGCGATTGGACCGTCTTCGCGATGGCCAACCTGCTGTTCTGGACCGGCTGGATCAACGTCCAGCTCGGCTTTTTCAACTGCATTCCGGCGTTCCCGCTCGATGGGGGCCACATCTTACGAACGAGCACCGAATCGATCCTCTCACGGCTCCCCTTCGATGCCACTCGAGGGATGGTTCGGGTGGTCACGACGACGGTGGGGGTGACGATGCTCGTGAGCTTCCTGTTCATGCTCTTTGGGCCGCAGTTGCTGGCCGGGTAAGTGTACTCGAGGGTGCCTCGAGCACTCGACTCGCGTGGCAGGATAACCCCCAAGTTGTGACAAATATTGATCTGGGGTGTATCGTCTGGTAGCTGTGGCGGGGGGACCCGATACCTGAATAGCTTAGTTCCACCACAAAGTATTTATATATATATAACAGGTTCACTGAAGCCAGTAGTCTAATCAGACACTACGGTGAGACGACAACGCATTCACAACGGAACGATGTATCGAGCAACGAATCCTGTGGTGAAAGGCGGTGCTGGACGTCCACCTGCTACGTTGGAGTAACAGAACCCAATTGAGTACCACTATGGATATCAACAATGTACAAAGACGAACGCTCCTGGCGACGGCTGCCGGTGGTGCGCTTGCAGGGTGTCTCGGTGACGATGATGAAGGATCTATTCTCACCGGTATTGTTGTCAGCAATCGTCTCGCGGAAGCGATTGTCGTCGATGTCGCTGTCGAGTGGGAAGGGGACGGTGTCCTCGAGGAAACGTACGAAGTAGACGGGCAGGAGCCTGATGGTCCGATACCAGGTGCTGCAGTGGACCGGACGTGGCCACACGAACCTGGTCAGTTCTCGATTTCATACCGATATCCTGGGGACGAGTGGCAGTCGTTTGAACCGGGCGATCACGACTACCCAGATTGTATGGAGGTCGATATTTCTCCGTCTGTGAACACGAGAGAACTTGGTGTTAGCTTTGTCCAAGGAGAGGACTTCTGTCCGGAAGACGACGAGTAACTGCTCACGACAAATGGTGCTGTCGGCAGTAACTGTGTGCAGCGTATCGCCGACGTGGGATGGTGAGAACCGTGAAAGACGGACAACTGATAGCATCTGTGACTCATTGGAGGAATGCAAGGAGCCCTCGAGCAATCGATAGCATCAACTGGTCGGACAGTGAGGATGCAGGTATGCCGATCGAAGACCGGGACGACGCCTACCTCGTCACACACGCACTGGCCAAGGACACGCTGTCGCGACTTCGAGACGTCGAAACCGAGCAGGTGAGCTTCCGCAAGGGGCTCGTCAAGCTCGGGCGCATCTGTGGCTACGAGATCATCGACGGTCGAATGGAAACCGAGTACGTCGAAATCGAGACCCCACTCGAGGCGACGATGGGCGAACGCGTCCGGGGCCTCGACGACGTCGTCATCATCAACGTCCTCCGGGCGGCGACGCCGTTCGTCGAAGGGCTGCTCAAAGCCTTCCCCCGTGCCCGCCAGGGCGTCATCAGCGCCAGCCGGGACGAGGAAGCGGGCCGAGACGAGACGGGCACGTTCCCGATCACCATCGATTACGTCAAACTGCCCGAGATCACCGAGGACGACACCGTCATCGTCGCCGACCCGATGCTCGCGACGGGGAGTACGATGAACGCCGTCCTCGAGCACGTCATCGAGAACTCGGCCGATCCCGAGCACCTGATCGTTCTCTCGGCGGTGTCCGCACCGGAAGGGCTGTTGCGCGTCGACGAGGCGTTTCCCGAGGTCGACCTGCTCACGGTCGCCATCGACGACTATCTCGACGACGACGGGTTCATCGTTCCCGGCCTCGGGGACGCGGGTGATCGGGCGTTCCGGACCACCTGAGGTATCGACGGCTGATACTGTGTAACGATCCTCGCCACCCGGAGAGGCGAGCATCGTGAACGACTGACAGCCGACAATATGAACGAGGCGGTGTGCAACTGCCGACACACGAGCGTTTATTCTCTTCTTGGCTGTCTGTGTGGTATGTGCCCACCAGACGCAGTCGACCACTCGATTTCGACACGCTTCGATAGCTATCTCGAGGACCTCCAGCGCCTCGTATCCCACCCATCGATCAGCGCCACCGGTGAGGGCGTTCGTGACTGTGCCGAACTGCTCGAGTCACTGTGTCTCGAGTACGGGTTCGATACGACCGAGATCGTCGAAACCAGTGGCCAGCCCGCGGTCATCGCCCACGCGTACGTCGACGGCAATCCGGCTACCGAAGCCCCGACCGTGCTGATGTACGGCCACTACGACGTCCAGCCAGTCGAGGACTCGGCGTGGGAGACGGACCCGTTCGAGCCCGTGATCCGTGAGCAAGACGGCGAAGCGTTTCTCTACGGTCGTGGCACGGTCGACAACAAGGGACAACACTTTGCCCACCTGTGTGCGGTGCAGTCGCTTCGCGAAACCACGGGTTTGCCAACTCACGTCACGCTCTTTCTCGACGGCGAAGAAGAGAGCGGCAGTCCACACATCGAGGAGGCCGTGCGGCCGCGGGTGGACGAACTCACCGCAGACGTCTCGATCAACGCCGATGGACCGGTTCACGACTCCGGTCGGCCGACGGTCGTGTTGGGCAACCGCGGCATCCTCCTCGTCGATATCGAGGTGCGCGGTCCAAAGGGAGACCTCCACTCCGGACACTACGGCGGTGCTGTCCCGAACCCCGCCTGGGAACTGCTTCACCTCCTCGAGACGATGCGTGACGGCGACGGACGGATCACGATCGACGGGTTTTACGACGACGTCAGGCCCATCACGGCATCGGACCGGGAACTCCTCGAGGCCGTCGAACCCGACCCGGAGGCGCTCGTCGGTCACCTCGATATCGGCGGATTACAGGGTGGCCCGGGTGAGTCGTTTCTCGAGCAGACGTTGTACTATCCCTCACTCAATATCAACGGGCTCGAGAGCGGGCACATCGGTGACGGGTTCAAAACGATCGTCCCCTCGAAAGCGTCGGTTACGATCGACGCACGCCTCGCCGCGGATCAGGATCCAGACGACGTCTACGACCGGATCGTTGCCCACGTCGAGGACCACGCCTCGGATCTCGTTTCAGTGTCAATCTCGCGTGGCCCGAGTATGGACCCACTACGAACTCCCGCCGACTCGCCGTACGTCCAGCCGGTTGTGGCTGCCGTCACGGATGGGTGGGGCGTCGATCCGATCGTGAAACCGGCCTCCGGTGGGTCGGCCCCCTACGCCGTCTTTGCCAACGTGCTCGACATTCCCCACCTGACCGTGCCCTACGGCCAACCGGACAACAACCAGCACTCTCCGAACGAGCACTTCTCGCTCGAGCATTTCAAGCGCGGAATTCACACGACTACCCGACTGCTGGAGACGGTTCGTGACGTCCACGAAGGGTCCGACGCTCTGTGAGGACAGTGCTGTCTTTCCAGTGCACGTGCTGGCTTCCACTAACAGAACGGCTCTCTCATACTGTCGGCTGTACGTCGTTCACGATTCTCGCCTCCCCGGGTGGCGAGAATCGGTACACAGTGACAGCCAACAGTATCAGGTATCGATTTCGGCCCGATTACTGGCCTTCCT
>PUKM01000151.1 GCA_003552325.1 Natrialbaceae archaeon
ACCGCGTACGCAACCCGCTCGAGCGCACACAACCGTCGATAGATCGCCTCGTGATCCACGCCGACGTACTCGAGGATCGTTTTGCCGTCCTCCCAGATCTGGGTCTGCACGAACAGGAGCAAGCCGGCGAGGGCGACGTAGGCGAACGCGCCGATTCTGACCGTGATGGCGAACGAGAAGTGCCCACCGGCGTAGACGAGCATGTAGAGAAAGCGGATTCGGCCGACGAACAGGAGCAACAGCGGCGAGGCGAGCAGGATGTAGTACCAGATGACGCCGCCGACGCCGAGGAGGAAGGTGAACTCACGGATGTAGTCACCGAGGAGGAAAGTCATCTCGTCACGGCCGAGTACCCGTGGAGCGGCGTCCATCGTCCCCCAGACGTCGGAGTCGGTCTTGATGTAGCCGTTGAGGAAGTACATGTATACCATCTGCGAGAGGATGAACGCCGAGGCCCAGCCGGCGAACTGTGTTCGAGGGACACGGTCACGGTGGACGGCGTCGATGGAGAAGCGCTCGCCGAGCGGGAGGAAGATGGCCCAGAACATGAGCATCCGGAACAGGACGTCGGCGTAGCTGGTGATGAACGGGTTGAACCAGTCGAAAGAGATGACGAAGAGGAACGCGAGAATCGTCGCCAGACGCGTCTTGTAGCCGACGATCAACTGGATGGCGACGAACAGGTTGATGAGGATCAACAGTGCCGTGACGTTCGGGTCCGAGGAGATGAAAAAAAAGGAAAATGCCCCCTCACGAGTGACTGCTTCGGCCCGTTCGGGTGTGACGACGCCTTCCTGTGAGTAGAAGTACCAGAAGTTCCGTGATCGAAGGAGGATATCGGCGAGAATCAGGAGGCCGACGAAGATGCGAAAGAGGCCGAGCGTCCGCGTGTCGACGGTGATACACTGGGTGAGGTTACTCTTCATCCGGGTTGCGAGCGTAGAGAGCGTCACACCCACGTCACGGCCCATGCTTTCTGAACACCTGTGTACCTGCTGGTATATCTCTTGTGGTCTCCGCCGAAATCGGCCGCGGACAGGAGGCCCCTCTCGAGGTGTTGAGGGCTGTCGACAGCCACCTGAGCAGCCAGTACGGGTGGACGCCGACCGATGCGAGCGTTCGTGGCGACGTGGTGATCCGGTGCCGACGCCCTCGGCGATCAGTACGGGCGTTCGGTAACCCCGTCGTCCCTGCCGATGACAGTCACATCAGCCAGGTCGACGAACAGGCCGTGCTCGAGGACACCAGGAATTGCTGTGAGCCGCGTGGCGAGGTCGGCTGGCTGTGCCAGTCGCGAGGCGGGAAACCGACAGTCGATCAGGAGGTTGCCGTTGTCCGTGATGACGGGACCATCCTTCGCCGTTGCGGCTCGAAGCGTTGGTTCCCCCTCGAGGTCGCGAAGCCGGTCGGCGACGAGGCTATGAGCCGCTGGGAGTACCTCGAGTGGCACGGGCGCATCAATGTGCTCGACGAGCTTGGTCTCGTCGGCGACGACGATGAACCGGTCAGCCGCACTGGCTACCAACTTCTCGCGGGTGTGTGCGCCGCCGCCACCTTTGAGAAGGGTCCCGTGGGCAGGGCTGTCGGGAGCGTCGACGACCTGGTCTGCGCCATCGATGGCGAGGTCCACGCCGTCGACGGCGTCGAGTGCGGTGAGCGGGATGTCGTGCTCGAGCGCCCGTTGGCGGCTCTGAAACGAGGTGGGAATAGCACTGATGTCGAGTCCCTGGTCGACGGCTGCACCGATGGCGTCGATGGCATAGGCGGTCGTCGACCCGGTTCCGAGGCCGACGACCATCCCGTCTTCGACGGCTGCGGCGGCGTGTTCGCCAGCGCGTCGTTTGGCGTGGTCGGAGCCGCCACCGGATTTCGCGCTCACGGTCGTTCACCTGTGGGCACTGCAGTCATACTCGAGACGAGTGCACGCCACGGGCAAAAGCGTAGCTCTCCCTGCTCTTGCCCCTGCCGCCTCGAGAACGCTTTTATTCATCGCGCCCCGCTATTACACAATGGAATCGCCAGCGGACGCGGTGACGATGGTCGACGTGCGGAAAACCTATCACGTCGGCGAACCGGTACACGCCCTCGATGGGGTCTCTCTGTCGATCCCTCGTGGGTCGTACACGGCGATTATGGGGCCAAGTGGATCGGGAAAGTCGACGCTGATGAACCTCGTTGGCTGTCTCGATACGCCGACAGCGGGCAGTGTCTCCGTCGGTGGGTCGGATATTTCGACACTCGACGAGCGCGAACGGACGACGGTACGGGGGACTGAGGTAGGGTTCGTTTTTCAGACGTTCAATCTGATGCCGCGGTTGACGGCCCTCGAGAACGTCGCCCTCCCACAGTTGTTTCAGGGGGTGAGCCGGGCCGAACGGATCGAACGGGCGGGTGGATTGCTCGAGCGCGTCGGGCTTGGCGATCGGAAAGACCACCTCCCGAAGGAGCTCTCGGGTGGCCAACGACAGCGCGTCGCCCTCGCACGAGCGCTGGTCAACGACCCGGCGCTCGTACTGGCGGACGAGCCGACGGGCAACCTCGACACGGAGACGGAAGCGGAGGTGCTCGACCTGTTCGAGGAGTTCCACGAGGCGGGCACGACCCTGGTCGTGGTTACCCACGAGCGTCACGTCGCCGAACGGGCCGACCGGATCGTTCACCTCCTCGACGGCGAGATCGAGCGGATCGAACAGTTAGACGGTGCTGGTGAGCCCGAGAGCGAGCCTGGGACCGCGGACGGCGATCAGGGGGCTGGTGACGAGCCTGCCACCGAGCAGGACGGTGACCGCTGATGCGCCCGCTCGAGTCATTACGGCTATCGTGGCGATCGATCCGCGGGCATCGACTGCGGTCGGGGCTGACGACCCTCGGCGTCATCATCGGTGTCGCGGCCGTGATCGCGTTCGTGGCGCTGGGGGCGAGTTTGCAGGCCGGGATCATCGGCGATATCAGCCCCGACGATCAGCGCAATCTGTACGGCTGGGCAGCCGACCCTGACACCGAAGGTGGCCCCCTCGCGGGTGCACAATTCGTGTTCACCCAGGACGACATGGACGGGGTGAGTGAGCTCGATGAGGTCGAGGCTGCCTATGGCTATGCCACGATCGAAGCCCAGTCGGTGACCTACGGGGGTGAGACGCAGTTACAGGGTGATGGGCTGGTTGCCGCCGGCCCCTCCTACATACGAGACACCTCCCTCGCCGATGGCCGACAGTTCGAGATGGGGGCCAACGAGACGGTGATCAACGCCGCGACGGCCGAGCAGTTCGAAGAGAACGTGTCGGTGGGCGACGAACTCGAGGTCCAAACCGCTACTGGCGGGGCAGAGACCCTGACTGTGGTTGGGATTACCGAAACCTCAGAGGGCCTGAGCCCGTTCGAAGGGTTCGAAGCGGCACCGCGAATCTACGTCCCCACGGACCCGTTTTACGAGCGACAGGCAGTGGGCCCGGCGGCGGGCCAGGATGGTGAGGATGCGGAGGCCGAGGACGGCGGTGCCCTGTTCCTCGCCATCGTCGTCGAAGCACCCACAGCCGACCAGGACGATATCGACACTACTCGAGACGCAGCGATCGCGTATCTCGAGAGCGACGAGTCGGATGCCAGTGCGTTCCTCGGCGACGACCTCGCGGTCACTCTCCAGACCAGCACGGAACTCCTCCAGCAACTCGAGGACGTCCTCGGCTTACTGCAGAACTTCATCGTGGGGATCGCGGCCATCTCGCTGGTCGTCGGCTCGATCGGCATCGCGAACATCATGCTGGTGTCGGTGACCGAACGAACCCGCGAGATCGGGATCATGAAAGCCGTCGGTGCACAGAACCGGGACGTGCTCGGCTTGTTCCTGGCCGAGTCGGTGATCCTCGGCGTGATCGGGGCCGTGCTCGGGACGATCCTCGGTGTCGCTGCCGCCGCCCTTGGGGCCTGGTACATCGATCTCCCGCTCGTCTATCCACTCGAGTACGTGGCCCTCGCAATCGCCGTCGGGATCATCGTGGGTGTGGCTTCGGGTCTGTATCCGGCCTGGCGGGCCGCACGGACCGACCCGATCGACGCGCTTCGGTACGAGTGAGTGGCCTCACTCGAGTCCGAACCGCTCAAGTAGATTAGCCGGCAAGAGGTGAGCGTGTCAAAGCAGGTCGCCGAGGTCGAGACGCTCTTCTGTCACCAGACCGGGAGTGACTACCTCATCGTGGTCATCCGCGATGGGAAACGGCTCTTCCGGGCGAAACTCGGCCTCGGTGAGACCTCAGCAGGGCCCCGACCGGCGAAATTTCGGGTCAAACGGGGCTCGAGCGAGGAGCCCCGTCAACCCGACGAGTTCGTCGACCTCGCCCGCCGGGCCGCCCGAATTCGGATTTCAGAACAAACCTCCCGTGAGGGGCGGCGAGCGCTCACGACCATGCTCGAGGGCTACCAACTCGAGGAGAAAGCCAAGGTCGTCCGCACCTGTCGGTACTGTGCTTCTGCGGGACGGTACTCACCGATCACGACGGAGACGGCGATCAAAGACGACGCCGACTGGATCTGCACGGACTGTGCCTCCCACGAACTCGAGCGCGAACTCTCCTACGTCGGAAACGTCACGGGGGCGGCGAAAGACCGGCTCGAGGAACTCATGCTCGAGGTCCAGGATCTCGAGCGGATCACGAACCTGCTCAAAGGGCGACTCGACCCCGACCTGACGAAGTTCGATACGATCTCGGCGACGACCGACGACGTCGATCTCGTCCCCGTCGAGACGCTGAACCTTCACCCTGGACTGCAGGGCCTGCTCGAGGATCGGTTCGAGACCCTGTTGCCAGTCCAAAGTCTCGCGGTGGACAATGGCCTGTTCGATGGCGAAGACCAGTTGGTGGTGAGCGCGACGGCGACGGGAAAAACGCTCGTGGGCGAACTGACGGGGCTCAATCGCGTGCTCAACGGGAAGGGCAAACTGCTCTTTCTGGTCCCGCTCGTGGC
>PUKM01000160.1 GCA_003552325.1 Natrialbaceae archaeon
GTCAGGATCTGCTGGAGCATGTTGTCGGCGATGCGGTCTTTGACGACGAGGGTTCCCTCCGGTTGTTCACCGTCGTACTCCTCCCAGAGTTCGTCCTCGCTGATGACGTCGTCGCCGTACTCCTCCTCGGCGAGTTCGTAGCCCCAGTCGCGGAACGCTCCTTCGGTGAACTTCATGATGTTCCCTTTGTGGACGAGCGTCACGGAGTCACGGTCGTTGGCGAGGGCGTAGTCGATCGCCTCGCGGATGAGTCGTTTCGAGCCGAACTCCGAAATCGGCTTGACGCCGATGCCGACCGGCCCGTCGTGGATGACGTCCGAGATGTCCATGTCGTCCTCGAGGAACGAACGAACCTGTTCGACCTCGTCGGTGCCGGCTTCCCACTCGACGCCGGCGTAGACGTCCTCGGTGTTCTCCCGGAAGGTGACCATGTCCATCTTCTCGGGGTTTTTGACGGGTGATGGGACGCCCTCGAGGTGGTAGGTCGGGCGGACGTTCGCGTACATGTCGAGCGTCTGGCGCAGTGCAACGTTGAGCGAGCGGAAGCCAGCGCCGACGGGCGTCGTCAGTGGGCCTTTGATCGCGACGCGGTGTTCGCGGATGGCGGTAACGGTGTCAGCGGGCAGGTTCTCGTCGTACTTCTCGCGGGCGCTTGCCCCGGCGTAGACACGCATCCAGGCGATGGAGCGGCCGGTCGCCTCGGCGGCGGCGTCGAGTACTTTCTGGGCGGCGGGGCCGACATCGGTGCCGATGCCGTCGCCGTGGATAATCGGGATGATTGGGTTCGACGGAACGTCGAGTTCGCCGGTCTCCTCGTCGGCGAGTGTAATCTGTGCTCCCTCTTCGGGAACCTCGACTTGCTCGTAGCTCATGATCGTTCGTATCTGGATTACTCGGGGCTAAAAGGGTGCTCATTTCCAGATCTCCGGCAATTTTCGCGCCACTCGATAGCCTTCGCCAGTCGTCTCCAACTCACAGACTGCCCCCTCACTGACCGTCGTTCGCTGTGAATTCACCCTCGAGCGCGCGCACCACGACGACCATCCCTGCGAGGACAAAAGTGACCCCAACACCGGCAAGCACCAGTCGGGTGGTCGTCCCGAGCCAGCCATCGTCGATAGCGAACCAGAGCGTCGATAAGACGGTGAGCCCGAAGCTGATGCAGACGCCGGCGGTCGCCTCACGCCGAGTCAGGGGGGCCGACCGCCAGAAACGGACGAGAGCGATGGCCGTCATCGTCGCACAGAAGACGACGAGGAACGCAATCGGGCTCATGACGGGCCGGTACTCGAGGGATGGTCGTAAGTGTACGGATACGGCGTCGGACTGGTGGGGGAAGTGGAAAGACGGCTGGTACGTTCGGCTCGGTCCCTCCTGGCAGGGAGCACAGCGATTTAGCGGAGAAGCCGACCCAAAGCGGCGACGCCCTCCGAAGTACGAAGACTGATTTAGGTGCCACGTAACCACCCACCCATGCAGGTAATCGTTCACGGCGGTGCCGGGGGAAAACCGGACGAACCGGAGCCCAGGCAGGCCGTCCTCGATGAGGCTGCCGCGGCCGGCACCGCAACCGACCACGTCGTCGACGCCGTCGAAGCCGCCGTCCACGTCCTCGAGTCCTCACCCCGATTCAACGCAGGCGTCGGAAGCGCCGTCCAGAGCGACGGCCGGATTCGCACCGACGCCGGGATCATGACCGACGATCGCGCGGTGGGTGCCGCCTGTTCGATGCCCGACGTCGAACACGCCGTCAGCGTCGCTCGCCTCGTCATGGAGGAGACTCCACATGGGTTCATCTCGGGCGAGCACGCGGTCTCGCTGGCGGCGGCGAGTGGGATCGAAACCGGCGTCGACCTCTGGTCTGAGCGCACACGCGAGAAGTGGGACGCCCTCGAGGCCCCCACGGACGGACCACTGGCCCAGCTCGAGTGGATCCGTGGCCAGTACGGTCGGACGGACCCCGATGGTCGGGACGAGGACGGCGTCGGTGACGAACACGACCACGACACCGTCGGCGCGGTTGCGTTCGATGGCGAGCACCTCGCCGCAGCGACGTCCACGGGCGGGCGCTGGCTCGCCCTCGCGGGTCGCGTGGGGGACGTCCCGCAGGTCGGCTCCGGGTTTTACTGCTGCCCGGCTGCAGGCGTCAGTGCGACGGGTGCCGGTGAGGACATCGCGCGCGTGACCCTCTCGAGGCGGGTCGCCCGACACGTCGAACGCGGGCTCGACGCCCAGGCGGCGACGGACCTCGCCATCGAGGAGTTCGGCGAACTGACGGGCTCGAGTGCGGGCGTGATCGCCATCGATTCGCAGGGTCGGATCGGGTCGGCGTACAACAGCGATGGAATGCAGACGGCTCGAGCCAGCCGCTAACTGTTCCACCAATTCTTCGATCGCGGGCCGCTAACTGTTACACAAACTTCTCGAGCGCAGCTTCGATCGCCGCCAGATAGCTCTCGAGATCGTATCCCAATCTAGCGATCCAGACGTCCTGGTAGGACGGATGCACGAGTGGCAAGAGCCAGACGTCCAGACGGTCACATCGCTGTGATTCGAGGACGGTCTCGAGAAATCCCTCGAGACGCCGTCCCTCGGCAGCGAGGACACTCTGGGTCGCGTGTTTGCCGGTCGTTACGACGACGGTTGGGTCGACGATCGATAGTTCCTCGAGCAAGTGGCTGCGACACGTCTCCCGTTCGTCGGCTGTTGGTTCCCGGTTCGTCGTCGGGTTGGTCGGATCAGCTGGAAAGCACTTGACCGCGTTCGTGTAGTACGCGTCGTAGCCGAGGTGCTCGAGCATCCCACGGATTCGGCGACCGGAGTGACGCGAGGTGTAGGCCATCCCTGTCCAGTTGCCACCGCGCCACGGGCCGCTCTCGGGGTTGGGATCTCCGTATCCAGGGGCCTCGCCCACGACCATCACGGCGGCCTCGAGCGGGCCGACACCCCAGGAAATGCACTCGCGGTCCGCAGCGAGCGGACACCGGGTACACCCCGGTTCGAGTGGCTGGCGGTCCTCGGGGTCCGGACCGTCCGCCCGCTCGGTGAGCGTCGACAGATCGACCATTGGGGAACACAGGTGAGCCGCGATAAAAACCTCACTCACTCGGCGGGAGCGGATCGGTGATCGTTAGCGCCATCGAGGTCGTCCCACCGAGGGCGATAGTGAACCAGTAGGTCGCAAACCGATAGAGGATGGCGATCGCCGTCGCCGTCGCGACGGTCATCCCCACGGCAGCCGGCGCGAGGAGGTAAATGGCACTCGCGAGGGCCGCCTCGACGCCGCCGATTCCGCCGGGTGTCGGGATGATGAAGCCGAGTTTACTCAGTGCCACCGCGAGGAGGACGGTGCCGACCGGCAGCGGGGTTCCCACAGCAGCCGCGGAGGCGTACAGGGCGACGCCGAGTCCGAGCCACGCCAGGTGGCCGTAGAGTAACGCGATGCCCATCGAGCGACGGTCTTTCGAGACCAGCTCGAGCGTAACGGCGAACCCGTCGAGGCGTTGCTCGACGTTCTCCCTCGTCAACCGGCTGGCGATCGATGGCGAGAGACGGGCAACGACGCTACGAAGTCCGAGGACGAGCCGGACGACACCAGCAGCAAGCCGGTGGCGGACTCGCCAGCCGACAACGAAGATGAGGACGATCGCGATGACTGAGGCCACCGACGGCAACAGAAACGGATCGAGATCGATCGGTAGTCCGCCTCTCGAGAGGACGGACACCACCCCAATCGCGCCGAACGTGTAGTACGGGATGTAGTTGAGTACGTCGGCACTGACGACCGCTGCGAGGCTCTCCTCGTAGGCCGCGTCGGTGTATCGGTTGACGATAGCGGCGTTTCCGACACCCGAGGCCACCTGTCCGTACGGCGTGACGTACTTGATAAAGGTCGCCGTGGCGAACACACTCGAGATCAGCCAGTATGGGCGGGGCTCGTCGACGACTGCGAGCACCTGTGACCAGACGCCGCTCCGAAAAGCAAGCATCAGCAACGAGCCCGCGAACGCGAACAGATACACCGTGAGCGAGGCCTGCTCGAGCGAGGATAGAACGTCCTCCCACCCGACGAGCGTGATGAAGATGGCGAGCAGGAGGACCGAGAGCGCAACGGCGATGGCTGCACGACGTTTCATGGGAGATCAGGTGCGAAGGTGGGACGGCCCGAGGGAATACGTACAGGCCTGCCGCGTTGCTTTCGCATCGATGCTCCAATCGAAGAACAGACAGTTAGGTGTTCTGGAAGATCGTTCACTCGAGTGAGACGCGTCAGTCGTCTTCGGTCGTCGTCTTTTCTTTCTCGAGTTCGCCGCGGTAGATCTCGGCCCCGTCCTGTGCGACCTTCTCGGCGAGGACCGCACACTTGATCCGCATCGGCGAGATCTCGACACCGAGGAGGTCGACGATGTCGTCCCGATCCATCGCGAGCAGATCATCGACTGACTCACCCTGTAACTCGACCGAGAGCATGCTGGCGGCAGCCTGGCTGATCGCACAGCCGTCTCCTGAAAAGGCGACCTGTTCGATGACGTCGTCGTCGTCCAGGCGAACGTCCATCCTGATCTCGTCGCCACACATCGGATTCTCACCGACGTGGCTGAACGTCGGCTCCTCGAGTTCCCCGTAATTCCGGGGACTCTTGTAGTGATCGAGGATCTGCTGCCGGTACATATCCGAGCCTAGTCCCATATGACAGCGCATACGGGCGACCTGTGCAAAAGGGTTCCGGGGCACTCTCACGGGGGGAGCGGTGCCCCTGATGACAGACTCCCAACACCGGTGTGGACCGGACGAGTCGTCTCAGCCAGCCGGGAACAGGTCTCCCTCAGGTGAACAACTGACGGGCGCTCTCGAGACCCTCGAGCAGTCGATCAACCTCTTCACGGGTGTTGTAGACGTAAAACGAGGCCCGTGCGGA
>PUKM01000270.1 GCA_003552325.1 Natrialbaceae archaeon
GACCCCTGTCGATCGAACAACCGATCGAGGCCGAAGACGAGGGCCGCAGACAGGAGCGCTCCAACCGCCGCGAAGGCGGCGATGACGACGAAGAAACTGGCGACGCCGGTCTCATCGAGCACGAAGCCCCCAATGGCGATACTCGCGGCCCCGAGGCCGAACTCACCGAGATAGGTGTAGCCATACGAGAGGCCGCGGGTGTCTGCTGGCGTGTAGACCGCAACGGCGTTCTGGTAAAATGGCTGAATCGCAAAGAGGAAAAAACCGAGCACGGCGGCGTACACGAGCAGTGCTCCCAGGCCGAGGTCAGTGACCGGGACGAACACCAGTGCGAGCACGGAGAGGATGGCGAAGAGCACGGCCATGCCTCGAGCGGGTGGGACCTTGTCAGTCAATTTGCCACCGGCGTACTGGCCGGCCATGCCGACGACGAGCAGGCCGACGTAGATGTAGAACTCGGGTTCGATATCGTACTCCTCCAGAGCTGGGAGGACGTCGATTCCTTCGAGGGCGGGCAGTCCCTGCATGATTTCGGGGAGGTAGGTGAGGACGCCACGGTAGTACAGCCCTTCGAAGGTGACGATGACGAAGACGATGGCGAAGGCACTGGCGAAGAGCGCTCGAGAGTTGGTCACGAGGTCCGAAAGCGAGAGCGCGGAGTCGGGTCCGGCGTCGACGTCGTCGTCGACGGCTGCCGTCGAGTCGAACTGTGCAGTCAGGCCGTAGAGAACGGCCAGGAAGCCGGGGACGGCGAGGAGGGCGGCGACGACCGGCCACTCGAGGAAGATGAGCAGGGTTGCCGCGACGAAAGGTCCCAGGGCGATGCCGAAGTTCCCGGCGATGCCGTGCCAGGCGAAGACGGTGCCCCGTTCTTCGACGCCGGTGCTGATCAGGGCCAATCCGGCGGGGTGATAGACGCTCGCGGCGACCCCCCAGAGCACCAGTCCCACCGCGATCGCGTAGATCGACTCGAGCACCGACGCGGCGGCGAGGACGGTAAACGCGAGACTCATGCCGAGGAGACAGCCAAGGATGAGTCGTTTCGGGCCGTATCGGTCGGCGAGCACACCGCCGGGAAGCGCACCGATGCCGAAGGGGGCGTACCCGAGGGCAACGATGAGTCCGATGAGGGTGACGCTCACGTCGAATTCGGCGAGCCAGACGACGAGAAAGATGGGGATGGCGGTTTCGAACCAGTGGACGAGTGCGTGACCCGCCATGGTGAAGCCGGCGATGGAACGGTCGTTCGAGTTGAGAGACATACGATTAGGTGGTAGTGAAACGGCTCGTGGCCGACTACTTAGCGGTGTGGAAATCGGCAGCGATCGGCAGGCGATTACTCGAGGAGGGGCTCACTCGAGGCTTGCAAGAGCCGATTCAACTCGAATCTGCTTTTTATCGATCAGTGAATGGATAGGCACAAAACATATGCCTGATCAGTGGAGAGCCACGTGCATGCGCCGCCGCCACGTGGTCACCTCCCTCGCTGCCCTCACGCTCGCTGGATGTCTCGAGGAGACGCCCTCCAGCGAGGACGAGCAGTATACGAGCGACGACGGAACCGATACATCGTCTGACGACGGGAACGACACCTCCTCCGAAGGTGAGGATGATACGAGCGACGCCCTCAGTGAAACGAGGCCCGACTCGCGGTTCGAGGGCGAGGACCTCCCCTCGCTCTCATCGTTTCGATCCAACGTTCGATTCTACCACGAAACGCCCGACGCTGAGGTGGCACTCGTCCCCGAGGCCGAAACGGGTTCCCTTCCCGAGCGTGAGCTCGAGTTCGTGCTGGAAAACGAAGGAGATGGAGCCGTGCTGTTTAACAGCGCTGATACAGCCACCCTGAAACTCGTCGACGAACACTGGCACACCGCACCACCACAAGGTGACGTCACGCTGGCCGAAAGTTCGCTCGATGAGGGGGATTCACGGGACTTCTCACGTTCCGTCGATAATACCGATCCGTCGGGTGTCCTGTACGGGCCAGGGACCTACGCATATTTTCTCTCTGCGAACGCACCGGATGCCGACGTTAGTGGAGTCGCCGCGGTGTTCGAACTCGGGGGTGATGAACCCGACCTGGTTCCGGTGTACGACGAGGCAGAGCGTGACAGAGACGGTGCGACGGTCACGTACACCACGTCGGCGTATGAGGCCGAGTCAGCCGACCGTCGTGGCGTGATCTCGGTCGAAAGGTCGGACGGCCAGGGTGGTCGTGACCTGTTGCTCGAGCAACTCACTGTTGCAGATTCTCTCCAGACAGCAGTCGCTGAGTTTGACGCGGCGGACGACCTCGAGACCGTCGAGATGGCGGTTGAGTACGACGAGTGGTTTCCGGTCATCAAACGGCTCGGTAGCAGTGACGACGAACCGTACACGTTCGAGTACGAGAGCCAAGCCTTCAGTGCGAGGTATACGCCGGATGAGGATTTGGAGTGATGC
This sequence comes from Natrialbaceae archaeon, assembly GCA_003552325.1. Classification (GTDB taxonomy): domain Archaea; phylum Halobacteriota; class Halobacteria; order Halobacteriales; family Natrialbaceae; genus Natronosalvus. Next base: position 2,446 of record PUKM01000270.1, read on the forward strand.
GGTGTGCGGGCCAGAAATGAATTGAGTAGTGGGCCGTCACTCACGACGACCCGTCACGGTGCTCGAGCGAGAGAACCGTGGCGGTCCCCGAAATAACGACCTCTTCACCGACGCGGGCGACGGTTTCGACTTCGTACCGATCACGCCCGAGATCTTCGAGCACCTCGGCCGTGGCTTCGACGGTCTGCCCAGGATAAACCGGGTTCTCGAACCAGAGGTCCTGTGAGAGGTAAATGATATCACCGGGGAGCGAGGCGAGCGCACTCGAGATGAGTCCCGCCACGAGCATTCCGTGAGCGATGGGGCCGTCGAACAGGCCGTCAGCGGCGTACTCCTCGTCCAGGTGAAGTGGGTTCTCGTCACCGGTGAGCTCGGCAAAGGCTTCGATGGTGTCAGTCGTGATCGTCGCTGTCTCGGTTGCCCGATCACCAGGGGTCGCGGTGTCCATACGGGTTCTTCTCAACGGGCTGGCCTGAACGTGTGGGTTGATAGTCGAACGTTGAAATACATGAGTCGACAGCGTGAGTATGAGATATGCAGCGAGCGACCAATGGTTCAGTTGCCCTCGCCTACGAGCGGGCCGGACCGTCGACGGCGGGGAGTAAGGCGGTAGTTTTCATCGCGGGCCTCGGGTACGGCCAATGGATGTGGCGCTGGCAACGGGCCGCCCTCGAGGACGAGTATCCAACCCTCGTCTGGAACAATCGCGGGACGGCCCTATCTGATTCGCCCGAGGGTCCATACACGATCGCCGATATGGCGGCCGACCTCGAGGCCGTCCTCTCGGATGCAGGGGTCGAACGGGCCCACCTCGTCGGGGCCAGTATGGGCGGGATGATTGCCCAGCACTACGCCCTCGAGTACGATCGCGCTGAGACCCTCTCGTTACTCTGTGCGACCCCGGGCGGAGCCAACGCCAAACCAGTCCCCGACTCGACGAAGCAGGCGCTCGGGTCGATTCCGGACGATATCGACCCCCGGGAGGAGATCAAACGTCGGATGGCGCCCGCCGTCTCGGGGACGTTCTTCGAGGACGACCCCGACCGACTCGAGTCGATCATCGACTGGCGTCTGGAACAGGACGCCGACGCAACCGGGCGCATGGCTCAGGCACAGGGTGTCATCGCGTTCGACGTTGCCGACCGACTCGAGGAGATCGAGTTGCCGGTGTTGGTGCTCCACGGTGAGGCCGACGAAGTCGTCCCGGTCGAAAACGGACGGCTGCTGGCAGCGGGGCTCCCGAACGCGACGCTCGAGACCTGTCCAGAAGGACATCACCTGTTTTTCATCGAGGAAGCGCCCTGGGTGAACGATCGCCTGCGACGCTTCCTCGAGGACCACGTGACAGCAGCCACGTCTGCGACCTCGACGGAGTCGGACACATGACCACGGCAATCGATACCGGGCGTGATCGACCGTGAACTGGAGTGACGACAGCTACCGGTGGACGGGTGACTGGGCTGGACGGCGAGCCTCGCTCACGCCGGATCGCGTCGCACTCATCGACGACACCACGGGAACACAGGTGACCTACGCCGACTGTGCGTCCCGAGCAAACCGGACAGCCAGGCTGCTCGAGGAACATGACATCGTTGACGGCGAACGGGTCGGCGTCGTCTCTCGAAACCGCCTCGAAGTGTTCGATCTATTTTTCGCGACCGGCAAAACAGGTGGGGTGCTCGCACCACTCTCGCACCGACTGGCACCCCCGGAGCTGGCCGAACTGCTCGACCTCGTTGCTCCGCGTCTGCTCGTGATCGAGTCGCCATACGTCGAAGCGCTCGAGCACGCCATCGCTCGTGCGGCTGTCGATCCGGCCGTACTCGAAATCGAGACGGACGAACCGGCGGGTGGGTGGGAGACCTTCCACGACCGGCTGCCGTCGAACGACGATCCGGTCAGGAACAGGGCGCGGTCGCTCTCGGACCCACATCTGCTCTTGCACACGGGGGGATCGACTGGGCTCCCCAAAGAGACGACGATAACCCACGGATCGCTGTACTGGAACTCGATGAACACCATCACCGCCTGGGGGCTTCGACCTGACGACGTGACCCCAATGGTGTTTCCGACGTTCCACACCGGCGGCTGGAACGTCTTGACCCTCCCGCTCTTTCATATGGGGGGTACCGTCGTGATCGATCGCGAGGTCGACCCTGCGCGAGTGCTGAAACAGGTCGAAACCTACGACGGGACGGTGTTGATCGCCGTTCCTGCCGTCTTGCGATCGATGGCGACGCACGACCGCTGGGAACGAACTGATCTCTCGAGTCTCCGCTTCGTCAAAAGTGGCGGTGGCCCCTGCCGTGACACCATCGTCCGTGCGTGGCGCGAACGCGGCGTCGACTTCTCACAGGGGTATGGACTCACCGAAATCGGGCCGAACAACTTCGCGATGCCCGATGACTACGCCACTGAGAAGGTCTCGAGTGTCGGCAAAC
>PUKM01000200.1 GCA_003552325.1 Natrialbaceae archaeon
GCCGACACGCGCGAACGGTGGGTAACGACGACGGCCGAACAGACGATAAAACGCGTCGGGACGTACGCCGCCGCAGCAGGCCTCGAGGCACGGGACGATGCGCTCGAGACGGCCTTACAGGAGGCCGGTGTCGAACGCGGCCTGGCCGCCGGCATCCCACTGGCACAGGATCACTACGGGACGACACCCACGTACCTCGCGGCGGTTCACGAGTTGGCACTCGATGCCGCTCGAGTCATCGCGGGCGACCTGGACCAGGTCAGCGGCCTCGAGAGCCAACCGGAGGCGAGCGAGCCGGGTGCACCCGGCTTCAGTGCGCTAGCCGAGGCAGCTGGGGTCGACCTCGCCCTCGACCGTGATCTCGATCTCGAGACCGCGGTCGAACCTGATGAAGACGCACAACCCGAGGCCCATCCCGCCGAAACCAGAAGTGGTGAAAGTGAATCCGAAGCGGAAGCCGAGTCGTCGCCACAGACGGTGTCCGCGGATGCTGGCGGTACTGACGGTGCTTCGGAAGCCGTCGATGCTGCACCAGCGGCGGCAGAGGGCGATTCACAATCGGCTGCCGACGAGGCAGAAAACCAGCCGATGGAGGAAGCGGAGACGTCAGCAGAACCCGCCACCACCACCACCGAATTCGACGAAGACGACCTCGAGGAGGCGGACGCGGATATGGACGGGGATCTCGAGGACGGCGGTATGTACGAGATGGACGACGAAGAGCGCGAACAACTCGAGGCCGAATTCGGTGCGGAGTTCTCGACGGGCGCGGAGGTCGGCGATCCTGGTGAGGCCGACATCGATGTCCCGACTGACGAGGAACCGGATGATGAACCGTCCTCGAGTGTGGACGATCCGGGGACGTTCGAGCCAGTTGGCGAGAGTGAACCGGAAGAAGACGAGGGTATTGGCGACGATGTTGAGGACGGCGACGCCGACGCTGATACCCCTTCCGCTGAGGAACCGGATGAGCCACTCGAGGCAGATGAAGAGGGCGACGAACCAGCCGAAGCTGACGAGCCAGAAGACGGTGTAGCCGAGGGTGACGACGGAGCCGATGAGCCAGCCGAGGCGGAAGACGAAGCGACGGCGACCGACCTCGAGGATATCGACCTCCAGGCCCTCGTCGTCGACACGATGAGCGACCTCGACGACGGCGACGGGGCCGACCGCGAGGCCGTCGTCGACACCGTCGTCGACGAGACGGGTGCTGACCCAACGGACGTCGATGAGGCCATCGAGGATGCACTCATGGGTGGCCAGTGTTACGAACCCGGCGACGGGAAACTGAAGGCTATCTAAGCGATGGTCCGCCTCGAGCCGATTCCCGACGAGGCGGCCGCACTCGTCCTCGAGGACGGCACCGCCAACGCGCTCGTGATCGCGGACTATCACGCGGGCTACGAGGTCGGACTGCGGTACGACCGTGGCGTCGACGTCCCGAGCCGTGCCCTCGACCGACGTGAACGACTCCGTCGGCTGGTTATGGACGCAGGGGTCGACCATCTGATCGTCCTCGGTGACCTGATGCACGCCATCGGCGACCCTGGTGGCGCTGAACGAGGTGAACTCGAGGTGTTGTTCGAATCGCTCCCAGCGGGACTGGTCGTCACCCTCGTGCGTGGCAACCACGACGGAGCCATCGAAACCTGGCTCGGCACGGATACGGGCGGGTTCGATGCCGTCGACTCGAGCGAAACGAATACCGACGCGCCTCTCCTCGAGGGGGAACTCGGCGGCACACCGCTCAGGATTACTGACGGCACAGGAATCACGCTCGACTCGATTGGGTACTGTCACGGCCACACCTGGCCAGCGCGGTCGGTGCTCGAGGCCGATATCGTCTGTATCGGCCACGAGCATCCAAGCGTTCGCCTCGAGGACGAAGTCGGGGGATCTCGGATCGAACGGGCGTGGCTGCGGGGCCGACTCGATCCGGCCCCGTTTCGGCCACGGCCCGACTACCACGACCTCGCGTGGCTGGACGGAACGGAACCAGCCCCGCGTCTCGTCGTCGTCCCCGCGTTCAACGATTTGGCCGGTGGCACGTGGATCAACGAACAGGGACAGTCGTTTCTGACGCCGTTTCTCCCCGCGGGACTCACCGATGGAGAGGCCTATCTCCTCGACGGCACGCGATTGGGGCCCTACCAACGGATCTGATTACCGACGGACTCGAGCGCTTTCTCAACCCGTGAGAGGACGGCTGGGTTGTCACTCGGTCGCCCCACGCTCACGGCGTCGGCTCCGTACTCGAGGTAGGTCTCGACCGTTTCTTGGTCGCGGACGCCGTTGTTGGCGATGAGCCACAGGTCACACGCCTCGGCGATCTCGGCGACGATCGGTTCCGTGTCCATTGCATCGACGTGGACGAACGAAGCCCCCGCGCGCTCGAGGCGCCGGCAGGTTGCTGGGAGCGCCACGTCTGGCACCTCAGCTCTGACTTTGACACCAACCGGGACGGTCGGTTCGGCGTCTGTTGCCCGTGTGACGTACCGACATAGTCGATCGGTGTCCGCCAGCAGCCGCTCACCACAGCCGATGGCACAGAGTTCGTCCTGGCGGCAGTGGGCATTGATCTCGAGGAAGGCGTCGTGGTCAGCACAGACCGCGGCGATGGGGGCCAGGGTCTCGGGGTCGGTCGTCCGGACGTTGATTCCCATCTCGAGGGAGGTATCGGCGAGTGCCCCAAACTGGGCGTCGACGAACGCGACGGGATCAGAGGGCAAGAACTCGTTTCGATCTCGAGCGACGAGTTTCCTGGCTGCCTCGCGGGCACGCTCGTCGAGCGCGATGCCACCTAACACGGCGGCGTCAGCGTAGGGAAGCCCCGCACGCGCCCATCCAGCGTCGGACTCCCCACTCAGGCTCGAGAGTACGAGCGGCGGTCGGGGAGTGTCGATCATCGCTTACTCGAGAATCGTGAGTGCCTCATCGATCGCCTGAATCACGCGCCCAGCGTCTTCGGGTGAGTCGATCCTGATATCGGTTTGAATCGTGGGCCGGTCGAACGTCGTGTCGTCGTCCGCGTCGATGATGAACGCATCGGCGAACGGGTAGGCCGACGCTAGCCCAGCAGTATCCGGCGTCGCCCCGACAGCGGACATCAACTCCGCAACGGGTCCCGAAAACGGCTCGTCGCCGACAAATGGCGACACCGCGACAACCGTCGTCTCCATTAACGCCTGTGCGACCCCTGGCAACGCCAACATGGGCCCGATGCTCGTGACCGGGTTCGAGGGGCCGATTACGACGGTATCCTCGAGCGCCTCGAGGACCGCCGGTGTCGCTCGCGCGCTCGATGAGCCACGGAACTCGACGTTGGTCACCGTCGGTTCGCCCCGGTGGCCGACCCAGTACTCCTGGAAGTGCATGAGGCCGTCGTCAGTGTGAATCAGGCTGGCCACCGGATCGTCACTCATCGGCAAGATGTCGATCGTCAGCCCGAAGCCGTCTGCCAGGGTTGCCGTGACCTCACTCAGTGTGTGCCCCTGATCGAGGAGGCTGGTTCGCGTGAGGTGGACGGCGCGGTCGCGGTCACCGATCGTCATGAACTCGGCGATCCCCGAAAAGCGCCGCCAGTTGGCGATCTCGCGCCCCGCAGTTTGGCGGTCTTCGGGAAGGTACTGTGGCCCGTGTGGAAGGTCAGCGGCCTTCGCGATATCGGTCAGCGCAGCGTGTGTCCGGTGGGTGTCACCTCGGATGCCCCACCAGCGTTCGCGGTCGAGGACGCCACCACCCTGAAAGAGCAGCGTGTCGATATCGGGAGAAACGAAGAGTCCGCCGAGTTCGATGTCGTCACCGGTGTTGGCGACGACGCGAATCTCCTCCGGCGAAAACACAGCTCCAGCACCATCTAATAGTTTTGGCGTTCCGGTGCCTCCGGAGAGGAACGTGACCATAATTGAATCTGTTTCCGGGGGTAGTAATCAATTCCGGCCTTACCGCGTGGGGCCCACCCAGGTAGTGGTACCGGGACCCCCAGTCCAATTCGAAGCCCTGCCACACATCGGCGAGGTGAGAAACGTTATTCCCCCCGGTACACAAGGGGGCGATATGACAGACACTGGCTGGTTCGACGGCGACGCTCGAGCCACCCTGCTCGAGGGGTCGGCGTCGATGCCCAGGCCGTGGCCGCAACTGGCCGTCGAGGCGGATTACTATCCCGACGAGGACGCCTACTACGACGCCCTCCACGAGGCGACGCTCGAGGCGACACGATCGACTGTCGAAACGCTCGAGAGCGCAGATGATAGACAACTCATCCACGCGATTCGGGCACTCGACGATTGCACCCGGACGGCGAACGAACTGGCCGAACGGCTCGCGGAGTGGGCGGGGACGGTCGATCCGGATGCTGGAACTGGAATCGAGTATGCACGGCGGGTAGTCGACGATGGGAGTACTGCTGGGGCTGTTCCCGCACCACTTCGTTCACTGGCTGGCCGCGTCGTCGACCTCGAGGCTGAAGCAGCGTCACTCGAGGCGTACGTCGAGCGACAGGCTCCCGTCGTCGCGCCGAATCTGACCGCCCTCGCCGGACCCTTGCTGGCGGCCCGACTCGTTTCCCTCGCTGGTGGCCTCGAGTCACTGGCGAAAAAGCCCTCGGGGACCGTCCAGGTCCTCGGTGCCGAGGAGGCCCTGTTCGCACACCTTCGTGGGCACGCGAGTTCGCCCAAACACGGGATCATCTTCACCCACGAGGCCGTCCGTGGAACCCGCCTCGAGGATCGCGGGTCAGCAGCCCGAGCCCTCGCCGGGAAACTCTCGATCGCCGCCCGGATCGATCACTATTCGGGGGACTATCGACCCGAACTCGAGGCCGAACTCGCCGAGCGCATGGAGACGATTCGAGCACGGGCGGAGACGGAGGC